>JABRVY010000219.1:0-3839 GCA_039961755.1 Acidobacteriota bacterium
GCCCTGGGCACCGGCTGGGGGGAGGGGGTGGGGTGGCGCAGTGTGGAGGTCACCCGCGACGCCGCCGGTGCCCCGAAGCTGGCTCTGCACGGCGCCGCCGCCGCCCGCGCTGCGGCCCTCGAGGTGGAGCGTGCCCACCTGTCGATCTCCCACGCCGCCGGCGTCGCCATGGCGGTGGTGATCCTGGAGATGTAACCGCCCCCTTTGGGTATACTCCCACGGTGGCCACCCGGCGCGTCCTGATCGTCGATGACGAGCCGTACATCCTGCAAATTCTGGCGTTCAAGCTGCGGCGGGCGGGCTACGTGGCGCTGGAGGCCACCTCCAGCGAGGAGGCGCTGGCGATCCTCGCCTCCACGCCGGTGCACTGCATCGTCCTGGACGTCTCCCTGGCCACCCCCACCAGCGGGTTCGAGCTGGCCCGGACGCTGGGAGACGACCCCCGCACCTGCCGCATCCCCATCATCTTCCTGACCGCCCACTCGCTGCCCCAGGATCTGCGGCGGGGGCGCGAACTGGGGGGGCGGGCCTACATCACCAAGCCGTTTTCCCTGCAGGCTGTCCTGGAGGAGGTCCAGCGTCAGCTTGACGCCACGGGCGAGGGTGCCTAGCCTTGCCGGGATCGTCTCGTGCGCCCCGCCGGCGGGGTGGTGAGAGAGGGGTTTTGCCCTATGTACAAGGACACGCTCAACCTTCCCCGAACTGCCTTTCCCATGCGGGCCGATGCCGCCCGCCGCGAAGTGGAGCGCCTGGAGCGCTGGCAGGCGCAGGGGATCTATGACCGCATCCGCGCCGCCCGCGCCGGCCGCCCGCGCTACGTGCTCCACGACGGCCCCCCCTACGCCAACGACCACATCCACATGGGTACCGCTCTCAACAAGATCCTGAAGGACTTCGTGGTGCGCTCCCGCTCCATGATGGGGTACGACGCCCCCTACGTGCCCGGCTGGGATTGTCACGGGCTGCCCATCGAGCAGAAGGTGGACCGCGAGCTGGGGGCGAAGAAGAGCTCCATGTCGGCGCTGGAGATCCGCGCCGCCTGCCGGGCCTACGCCGAGCGCTTCGTGGGCATCCAACGGGAGGAGTTTCGCCGTCTGGGCGGCTTCGGCACCTGGGAAGCGCCCTACCTGACCATGTCCCCCCGCTACGAGGCGGACATCGCCGCCGCCCTGGGGCGGGTGGTGGAGGCGGGGCTCCTGTACCGGGAGCGCAAGGCCATCCGCTGGTGCTGGCACTGCCGCACCGCCCTGGCCGAGGCGGAGCTGGAGTACCACGAGCGGGTGGATCCGGAGATCTGGGTGGCCTTCTCCGCCGCCGACCCCGCCGCCGTGCGCCGCCTCTTCGGCGCCGGGGGGGAGGGGCCGGTGGCCTTCGTCATCTGGACCACCACCCCCTGGACGATCCCCTCCAACCTGGCCATCGCCGTGCACCAGGAGGCTTCCTACCAGTTGCTCGAAGGGGAGGGCGGCGCCTGGGTAGTGGCCGGCAAGCTGGCCCAGGAGTTTCTTGCCCACACCGGCCGCCGCGCCAGGCCCGTCGGGGAGGTCGCCGGGCAGGCCCTGGTGGGGCAGCGCTACCACCACCCCTTGCGCGCCGGCCTGCGGGCCGCCCTGCCGGAGGGGGCGGACGTCCACCGCATCGTCCCCGCCGCCTACGTCACCCTGGACACCGGCACCGGGCTGGTGCACACCGCCCCCGGGCACGGGGAGGAGGACTTCCGCACCGGCAAGGTGGAGGGGCTGCCCATCGTCTCCCCCCTGGACGACGGCGGACGCTACACCGCCGAGGTGGCCGAGCTGGTGGGTACCCTGGTCTTCGACGCCAACCCACGCGTCAACACGGCCCTGGCCGAGGCCGACGCGCTCCTGGCTGAAGGCAAAGGGGCCCACGACTACCCCCACTGCTGGCGCTGCCGCCAGCCGGTGATCTTCCGGGCCACCGAACAGTACTTCATCGCCCTGACCCCCGACGCCACCCCCACCGCTCGCCTGGACCTGCGGGCCAGGGCCCTGGAACAGATCGGCGAGGTGAGCTGGGTCCCCCCCTGGGGTCAGCCCCGCATCGCCGGCATGGTGGAGGGGCGCTTCGAGTGGTGCGTGTCACGGCAGCGCCGCTGGGGTTCCCCCATCACCGTGCTGGTGTGCGCCAACCCCGCCTGCCGCGCCATCTGGCCCGACGGCAGCGACCTGGAGGGGGCGGCGGCGTTCTTCGCCCGGGTGGAGGAGCTCTTCGCCCGGGAGGGAGCCGACGCCTGGTACCGGCGACCGGTCTCCGACTTCGCCCCCGCCGGCCTCGCCTGCCCCCGCTGCGGCGGTACGGGGTGGGAGAAGGAGATGGACATCCTGGACGTGTGGTTCGACTCCGGGGCCTCCCACCTGGCGGTGTGCGACAACGGCCGCTTCCCGGGGCTCGCCTGGCCCGCCGACCTCTACCTGGAGGGGCACGACCAGTACCGGGGGTGGTTCCAGGCGTCGCTGCTGGTGGGGGTCATCACCCACGGCGCCGCCCCCTACCGCACCGTGCTCACCCACGGCCACGTGCTGGACGCCTCCGGGCGCAAGATGTCCAAGTCCCTGGGCAACGCTGTCTCCCCCATGGAGGTGACCCAACGCTACGGCGCCGATGTGCTGCGCCTGTGGACGGCATCGGTGGACTTCCGCGAGGACATGCCCTTCTCGGACGAGAGCATGACCCGCATCGCCGAGACCTACCGCAAGATCCGCAACACCGTGCGGTTTCTCCTGGCCGCCCTGGCGGACGCGGTGCCCGAGGGGACCTTCGACCCGGGGCGCGAGGCCGTGCCTCTCGGCCAGCTCGACGGCCTGGACGCCTTCGCTCTGCGGCGGACCCGCTCGCTCGCCCATAAGGTGCTCGAGGCCTACCAGGAGTTCGAGTTCCACACCGTCTACCTCGCCCTCAACACCTTCTGCGCGGTGGACCTCTCGGCCGTGTACCTGGACATCCTCAAGGACCGGCTGTACTGCGACGCCACCGCCTCCCCCCGCCGGCGCTCCTCCCAGACCGCCCTCTACCGCATTGCCCGCAGCCTCCTCACCCTGATGGCCCCGGTGCTGCCCTTCACCGCCGAGGAGGCGTGGGAGCACCTGCCCGGGACCGGCGACTCGGTGCACCTGGAGGAGTTCGACCTGCTCGCCGACGTCCCCGACGACCCGGCCGCCGACGAGGCCTTCGACCGGCTGCTGGCGTTGCGGGATGAGGTCAACCACGCCCTCGAGGAGCTGCGCCGCCAGGGGGGGATCGGCAAGTCCCTGGAGGCCGAGGTGGTGCTGGACGGCGACCGCGCCGCCCTGGAGGTCGACACAGGGCGCACCGGGGCGCGGCTGGAGGAGCTGTTCATCGTCTCGCAGGTGACCCAAGGCGAGGCCGCCATCGACTCGGCGGCCTACCCCGGTCTGCGCCTGGGGGTGCGGCGCGCCGCCGGCACTGCCTGCCCGCGCTGCTGGCAGATCGTCGCTGCCGCCGCCGGCCACACGACCCACCCCGAACTGTGCCCCCGCTGCCTCGAGGTGGTCCTGGCGCTGGAGTCGGCGTGAGGATGCGGGCGGCGCTGCTGCTGGCCGCCGCAGTCTGGGTGGCCGACCAGCTCACCAAGGCCTGGGTGATCCTGGCCCTGCCGCCGGGCTACCGGGGCGAGGCGGTGGGCGGGGTGTTCCGCCTCGTCCACGTGCGCAACCGCGGCATCGCCTTTTCCCTCTTCCACGACAGCGGACCGCTGGTCGCCATCGGCCTGCAGGTGCTGGTGGCGGTGGTGGTGGTGGTGCTCCTGGTGCACCTGGCCCGGGGCAGCCATGACCGCTGGGTGGGTGGGGGGTTGGCGC
>JABRVY010000220.1:0-7115 GCA_039961755.1 Acidobacteriota bacterium
GGGGCGCCAGGATATCTCCCTGAACCTCCACGCTGCCCGCCAGGGCGCCGAACAGGGTGTCGGCCGAGGTGCGGTACGGGATGACCCGGCAGACCGGCCGACCGGCCCCGGGGGTCGAGGCAGAACCGCGAATCTGACTTGCCTTCCATTTGCCGGGAGTCCTATCATGACCATGGTCATGACCATGGTCAGATCGGAGGCGGGTGATGAAGACGATGAAAGTTTCCGAGTTCAAGGCCAGGTGCCTGGACGTGCTCAAGCAGCTGGAGGCCGACGGCACGGAGCTGGTGATCACCCGCAACGGTCGCCCGGTCTGCCGGGTCATCCCGTACCGCACCTCGGCCGACACCCTGTTCGGCGCCCTGGCGGGCAGCGTGGAGGTTCAGGGAGATATCCTGGCGCCCCTGGAGGAGGTGTGGGAGGAGGGGCAGTGATCCTCCTGGATACCCACGTACTCATCTGGCTCGCCGAAGGTCGTGCGGAGCTGGGGGCGGAGGCTCGTCGACGGGCGGATGCGGCGCTGGCGGGAGGGAAACTCGCGGTGAGTGCCATCACCTTCTGGGAGGTGGCCATGCTGCACGCCCACGGCAGGATCCACCTGCGAGTGCCCGTGGAAACGTGGCGTTCACGGTTGTTGCAGCTGGGGTTGGGCGAGCTTCCCGTGACCGGTGAGGAGGCCATCGCGGCGACGAAGCTGGAGAGTTTCCATGCCGAGCCGGCGGACCGACTCATCGTCGCCTCCGCCTGCCTCCACCGCGCCGCGCTCCTTACCGCCGACCAGCGGATCCTGGGCTGGCCGGGATCCATGGCCCGCCACGATGCGCGCCTGTGACGCCGCGACGGTCAGTAGCGGAAGCCGATCCAGAAGCTGGACTCCCACTTGGCGTCCAGGGTGTCCTTGAAATCCCAGCGCTTGGAAAAGTCCCAGTGGACGGGGATGCCAAATAGCCACACGGAGAAACCGAACCCGTAGGAGGACGCCGCGTCCTTCAGCCGCCCGCCTTCCATGAAGGTGAACCTCTCCTTGTACCCCGGCACATCCCACCAGGCGCCACCCACGTCCACGAAGAAACGGCCGCGGATGTTGTTGATGTACAGCCAGGGCAGCACCAGGTGGTCGACGAGGGGGAAGCGCCACTCGATGTTGGTGTAGAAGGCGTGGTTACCGACGAAGGAGCGGTAGTCGAAGCCGCGCAGGGTATCGAGGCCGCCGAACCACGAGTAGCTGGGGCGATCGCCGTCGTGGAAGGAGCCGAACAGACGAATGGCGAATTCGTTGCGGCGGGAGAGGGGGATGTACTGGCGCGCGTCCAGGGTCACACCCTTGGACAGCAGCCCCCCATCGCCGCCGACGCCGAACGCCGTGTTGAGGGTGAGCTTCCAGCGTCCCCCGGCGTGGGGGCCGTACTCCCGCCACGCCGTGGTGTCACCCACCATCCCCACCTGGGTGAAAAGCATCCGGTCGCTCTGTTGCACCCAGGCCGGCCGGCCATCGGGGAGCAGGGTGATGAAGCCGGCGCTGCGGTCCAGGTAGCCTCCCGCCGCCTCGAAACGGTGGTACACGGAAAGGGGATACCAGGCGAACATGTACGCCCCGGTCTCCCGCCAGATCTGCTCGCGGTCCAGGGTGCGGAAGCTGCCCGGGTCGACCAGCACGAAGTAGGCGCGGTTATCCAGCGCCGCCACCCCCCACTGCAGGCGCCTGGAGAGGTTGGCGTACTGCACCAGTAGGTTGGAGTAGCTGGACACCGACTCCAGCAGCAGCTCCAGGCGGCGATCGCCATAGTGGTCGGCGAAGGACAGGTACGTCTGGGAGATCAGAGTCTGGTCCTGGTTGATGCCCACCAGCACCTGGACGTTGTCCGGGAACAGCTTGAAGCGGCGCACCTCCTGGGCCTTGGCCGGGTCGATGGTGACGGTGACGGCGGGGACGAACTCCTCCTGGGGCTGCTGCGGCTGGGTGTCCTTCTCCGCTTCCACCGCCGTGGCCTGCGCCGGATCGACGACGAACAGACGCCAGCGACTGCGGTGGTACCCCTGGTAGACCACTCGCTCTCCCTCCCGCGTGGACACCGCCACGGGATTCAACGCCGCGCCGATCACCCGGGTGAGGCGGGAGAGGCCTCCTGAGGAAAGATCGAGGGCGTACAGGTCGAAGATCCCCTGGTCGCGATCGGAGGCGAAGTAGAGGGTCTTGCCGTCGCGAGAAAAGGCAGCCCCCTCGTCGTCGCCGGGGCCGAAGGTGAGCTGCTCCCGCTTGCCGGGGTCGGCCAGGGAGAGGCGGAACAGCTTGGTGGTCTCGCCGATGGTGGAGGAGTAGACCAGCCAGTGCCCGTCGGGGGAAAAGGTGGGGGCGGCGTCGAAGGAGGCGCTGTCGGTGAGATTGCGCACATCGCCGGTGGCGGTATTCAAGAGGAAGATGTCCCCCTGTCCGCGGTCGAAGGCGTGAAAGGCGATGGTCGCGCCGTCGGGGGAAAACGCCGGTTGCCCCGCCTGATCCACCGGGATGGCGTACTCCTTGCTGATGCGGCCACGGCGGGTATCCACCAGCAGCAGCACCCGCCCGCGCTCCCGGCGGGCAAACACCGCCACCGAGTTGCCGTCCGGGGCGAAGGCCAGATCGCGACCGCGGGTTGGTCCCACGGTGAGCATCTGGGCGATGAGGTACTGGTAGCGGGTGGTGAAGCCGCGCGACAGGCTGCGGTAGAGGCGACGGTCGGGCACGCCGAAGAGGGCCAGGTCGACGCGCTCCTTGACTGTGGTGAAGGCGGCGATGAGGTCCCCCGAGGGGGAGGCGGCGGGGGAGACCTCGAAGGAGGAGATCCCCTCCTGGGCCCGAAAGGCTGGCCCGAATTCGCGCGGGTCACCGCGGCCGATGATCTGGTCCTGGTAGTGCTTGCGCAGCCAGGAGCGGAAGCGGGAATCGAACTCGTCCACATCCAGGTCGAAGGCGCGCTTGATGGCGCGCCCCACCCCCGAACCCAGGGTGTTGCGGAACTCGAAGACGAAATCCCGCAGTCCCTCGATGCCCCACTCCGCCTCCACGAACTTGAACACCATGTGGCCGTAGCGGTAGGCGAAGTAGCCCTGGGGGTTGGCGTCCACCGAGGGCACCTGGTCGGAGGAGGAGGCGTCGCGCATCACCGCCCGGGCGCGGGCATCCTCGTCATCGGCCAGGTAGGAGGCCATCCCCTCCATGAACCACAGCGGCGGACGGGCCGCCAGCGCCTTGCCCAACTTGCCCTGGTAGAGGATCTCGTACTGGAAGATGTGTACCAGCTCGTGCTGGATGAGGCGCTGCAGTTCGAGATCCGGCAGGTCCACCGGCAGCACCATGCGGTTGCGGGCCGGCTCGGCGAAGGCCCCCACCCCTTCCGGGATGAACTCGACGATGACATTGGTCTGCTCGAAGTCGGCGTGGGTGGCGTAGGCGATCAGGGGGATGGGCTCGGGGATCTGGAAGTTGAGCTTGCGCGCCAGCTCGTCGTAGGCGCTTTCGGCAAAGGAGGCGATCTTGGGCAGGGACGGCTCCACCCGGTCGTAGTAGGAGATGCGGAAGTGGGGGGTGGGGTACTCCTTCCACTGGAAGGAGTCGTAACGGACCTTGTTCTTGCCGAAACCCTGGGCGAGGGCCGGCCCGGCGGCCAGGAGCAGGACAGCGGCAATCGCGGGAACGCGCTTCATGGTCGATCTCCCCATCACGGCGCCAGCAGGATGCGCTTGGAGCGTACCGTGCGCGGCACGAAGATGCCGATGAGGCGATTCTCCAGCGCGTAGAGATTGGCGAACATGCCGGTGAACTCGTCGAACTTGCGCTCGGGCCGCTCCTGGAAGTCCTTCAACGGCTCTTCGAGAATCACCTCGCCGGAGCGCGCGTCGTACACCTGCAGCATGATGTCGTAGGAAAACCCGGTCTGCTCCACCAGCACCTGCCGGTAGTAGGTGCGGCCATCGAGGGGCGAGACGTACTCCTCGGTCTTGTAGCCGGTGCGATCCTGAACCTGGAAGTCGATGGAGCCGGCGACGATGAAGTCGGCGCTGGTGCGCGCCCCCAGCTCGCGCCAGAACTCGCGCTGGGCCGACAGCTGCAGAGGATCGCTGACGGGGGGGCGAAGCCCCTCGATGGTGGGGTGGAGGACCAGCTTGGTCTCCTTGCGCAGCAGGCGGCGCAGGTAGCGCTCGAACTCCTGCGCCACGTCGAAGGTCACCCGCTGCGTTCCGGCGTCGTCGCGGCTTTCGCGCAGGAAGGGCCCCACGTACAGGCGCTCCTTGCCGGTGAGGGCCAGCTTGGGCCGCACCGGCAGCGCCAGTTCCACCTCACGGGGGGTGCCGCACGCCCCCAGGGCCAGCACGGGCACCAGCAGCCATCCGCTAGCGCGTCGCATCCCCGACTCCTTCCTTGGGCTTGGCGCCCCGCGCGAAGCTGGTGTAGAACTCCGCGAAGCGGGCGTAGTTGCGCCGTATCGAGCGATTGGCGGGAGCCAGTTCCAGCGCCCTCTTGTAGGTTTGCAGCGCCTCGTCGTAGCGACCCAGTGCTTCCAGGGCAACCGCCAGGTTATTGAGCACGGCGGGGTTGTCGGGCTCGAGCCGGTGCGCGGCGGAAAAGCGAAAGTGAGCCTCCTGCCAGTAGCTCCGGCTGGCCGCCTGCAGCCCCTGCCGGACTTCGGCGGCGGCTGCCGGGCGACCCCCACTGGAGCCGGCGCAGCCGGTGGCGGCGATTGCCGTGGCCACCAGGACGATGAGATACCGTTTCATTCCGCCTCCTCGGAAGAGCCGAACTTCACCGTAGTATATTCGTTGCCATGGAAAAAGGGGTGAGCGGAGAGGTGGCGCGGGCCGCGCTGGCGGCGGTGATCGCCTTTCCCGATGGGGGTGCAGCGCGGCGGGCCATGGCCCGCGCCGTGCTGACCGGTGCCGCCGAGGATCGCGGTTTCCAGCGGGCGGTCGCCACCGCTCTTGCCGAAAAGGTGCCAGCGGTAGAGAAGACCATCGCTGCTGCCGGCTGGCGGTGGATCGCCTGGAGCGACCCCGACTGCCCTGCCCTCCTCGCCGCCCTGGCAGATCCTCCCCTGGGCGTGTTCGTGCGCGGCCAGCTCCCCGACACCCGGGCGGTGGCGCTGGTGGGGTCGCGACGGGCCACCGCCTACGGCCGCGAGGTGGCGGAGTACCTGGGCAAGGAGCTGGCGCGCGCGGGCGTGTGGGTCATTTCCGGCATGGCGCGCGGGGTGGATGCGGCGGCACACCGGGGCGCCCTGGCGTCCTCCGGCCGCACCGTGGCCGTCTGGGGTTGCGGTCCCGATCGCATCTACCCGGCCGAACACGCCGCCCTGGCGGCGGAGATCGCCCGGCGAGGGTGCCTGCTCACCGAGTACCCGCCGGGATCCCCTCCGCTGGCCCACCACTTCCCCGAGCGGAACCGGCTGGTAGCCGGCCTGGCGCGAGTCGTGGTGGTGGTGGAGGCCAACGAGCGCTCCGGCGCTCTGATCACGGCGCGGCTGGCCTTGGACGAGGGACGTGAGGTCATGGCGGTCCCCGGCTCGGTCTTCTCTCGCCTGTCGGCGGGTCCCAACGGGCTGCTGCGGGCCGGCGCGGCGCCGGTGCTGGGGCCGACCGACATCCTCGAGGTGTTGGGGGTTTCGGCGCCTCCTCCGGCCGAGGAGGGGGAGGACGAACTCACCGCTGTCATCCCCGGCGGCGAGGCGGTCACCGTGGACCACCTGGCGGCGCTCACCGGCTGGCCGGTGGCCCGGGTACTGGAAGCGCTGGTGACCGCCGAGCTGCGCGGTGCCGTGGTGCGGGAGCCCGACGGACGCTACCGACGCTGCCGCGCCTAGCGCCTCTGCCCGGCGCCGAGCTCTCCTCACCGACCTCGCCCCAGCTCGAAGGGGATGCGCACCTGGCTCTCTCCCACGTCGATTCCAAGGCGGTAACTGCCGGGTGGAACGCCGGCAGGAAAATGGAAGAAGATCGGCCCGATGGCGACCACACGATCGTTGACGATCGCCGAATCAAACACCAGGCCTTCGCCGGGCATGGCGAAAAGTTGCAGGGGCTGCGCCGTCCGCCCCGCCCAGTAGTCCACCGGTTCCTGATTGATGCTGGCGCGCGCCAGCATGCCGCGCAACCCCCCGGCGGCCTCGGCGAACTCCGCCTGGGTGGCGAGGGGTATCCGAACGCCTTCGGGGGTGATCAGGAAGATCTTCTCGCGCCTGGCTTCAATGGCCTTGGCGCTCTGCCCGGTCACCGCCAGCATGAGCAGCATCCAGGGCTCGCCGGGGTTGGCGGCGGCAAAGCGGTACGACAGCACCACCTCCACCTCGGGCCCGCTGTAGCGCACCACCGTCTTGCCCAGCTGCTTGAGCGACTCCTGCGGTTGCGCGGTCGCTGCGGAAAAACTGTTCATCGCCATTACCACTGCCAGAACCGCCGCTATCCGAGGCATGGGAACGCTCCTTGCTACCCCGGGCTTCACCGTCAGCGGCTCCGCCGGGGCCACTGGAAAAACGCAAGAACCGTACCAACCCTTCCGACAGCGAAATGGCGGCCCTGCGCCCACGGCGTGCTGCGCCCGCTGTCTCACCAAGGCCAACCATGTCCTCTCCCGATGACAGCCGGGCTCTCGCCGGCACGGTCACCGCCACGGTCACGGTCGCGGACACGGACCCGGTCACGGTCACGGTCACGGGCACGGACACGGGCGGCGCCGGCGGTGCGGGCTCCGGGCCTGGGCGCCGGCGATGCCGTGGGGGGCGGCCCGGTTTCCTCCCGTTCGTTCACCCGCAAAGGCGGTAGCCGCCGGGTCGGCGGGCGTCAAGGGCTGGTGCCGCCCTGCGGGCGGTCGCCTGCGCGACCTGACAGGAAAACCGCGGTTGGTTTCTACTGCGAGGCCGGATTTCGCCGCGCTGGCGGGCGTACTCGGGGACTCGGGCACTGCGCCGTACGCTTGAGAGTACGGCTCGCGCCCTCGCCCCTGCGTGCGCCCGCCATCCTCGGCGTCTCCGGCCTCTCGTCACGAACCCAACCGCGGCTTTCGGGTTGACCCCTGCCTTCCCGGCGGCTGGTGGGGGGTTCATGAACGAACGGGAGGAAACCGTGCCAGCCACACCCCCTCGCCC
>JABRVY010000221.1:0-3163 GCA_039961755.1 Acidobacteriota bacterium
GTCGGCCGGCGTCAAGGGCAAGCCGGCCTCCGGCCGGTCGCTGACGCGACCCTTGACCCCGGCCTCCCCGGCGGCTGGTGGGGGTTCATGAACGAACGGGAGGAAACCATGCCAGCCACACCCCCTCGCCCTCTCCCACCCGCCCAGGCCCGGGCCCTCGAGGCCGCCGCCGGGGCCCTCGCGCTCGCCGCGGCCGTCAGGCCGCCATTCAGGCCCATCGCCGAGCAGGTGATCCGCGCCGCGGCGTCGGTGCCCGCCAACGTCGCCGAGGGTCAGGGCCGCTTGGGTCAGGACCGCCTGTACCACTGGCGGGTGGCCTACGGCTCGGCCCGGGAGCTTGAGGTGCACCTCACCCTCCTCGCCGGCGCCGGGGCCATCGACCGGCCCGCGGCCGCCCGGGTGCTCTCGCAGCTCGACGAGGTGCGGGCCATGCTGTGGCGGATGACCCACCCCCGCTGATACGGACACGGTCACGGGCACGGACACGGACACGGGCACGGACACGGGCACGGACACGGACACGGGCACGGTCACGGACACGGGCACGGACACGGACACGGTCACCGTCGCGGTCGTGCGGCGTACCAGTCCGACAACCGCTTCGCCTCCGCGAGGGGGCCGTCCTCTCGCTGGTTCCCCGCCCAGGTTACGTCTCGGTCGCGGGCATCTTCGCCCCCTGTGGAATTCACTCGCGAGTAAATTCATCTTTTATGGAAAATGCTCTACAATGCCGGCGTGAAACCCGAGGATCGCTACCTGCGCCCCTTCGTCGAGGCCGACCTCGAACGCAAGATGGTGTTCGTCGCCGGCCCGCGCCAGGTGGGCAAGACCACGCTGGTCCGCTCGCTGCCCGGGGCGGAGCAGGGCTACCTCAACTGGGACGTCGCCCCAGACCGCGAACGCATCCTGCGGCGGGAGCTTCCCCCCGGCCCCCTGTGGGTGTTCGACGAGATCCACAAGTACCGCAACTGGCGCAACTACCTCAAGGGTCTTTACGACGGACGGCAGCCGGGGCAGCGCCTTCTGGTGACCGGCAGCGCCCGCCTGGAGGCCTACCGCTTCGGCGGCGACTCCCTGCAGGGGCGGTACCACCTCCTGCGGCTGCACCCGCTCAGCGTCGCCGAGCTGGGCATCGACTCGGCGGCGGGGCTGCAGGACCTGCTCACCCTGGGCGGGTTCCCCGAGCCCTTCCTTTCCGCCTCGGAGGTGCAGGCGCGGCGCTGGTCCCGGGAGTACCGCACCCTGCTGCTGCGGGAGGAGGTGGCCAGCCTCGAGCGGGTGGTGGATCTCGGCCGGCTGGAGCTGCTCATGCTGTCGCTGCCGGAGCGGGTCGGCTCGCCCCTGTCTCTCAACGCCCTGCGCGAGGACCTGCAGGTGGCCCACGCCACGGTGGCCCGCTGGCTGGAGGTGCTGGAGCGGCTGTACGCGGTGGTTCGCCTGCCGCCGCTAGGGGCGCCGCGCCTGCGGGCGGTGAAGAAGGAGCAGAAGCACTACCACCTGGACTGGACGGTCGTGGCCGACCCCGCCGCCCGCTTCGAAAATCTCGTCGCCTGCCACCTCGTGAAGTGGGTGCACCTGCAGCAGGACGCCTTCGGCCGCGACATGGAGCTGCGCTACTTCCGCGACGTGGACCGCCGGGAGGTGGACTTCGTGGTGGTGGAGGAGCGCCGACCCGTCCTCCTTCTGGAGTGCAAGCTCGCCGACAGCGAGCCCGACCGCGGCCTGCGCTACCTCAAGGCCCGCTTCCCCGCCGCCGCCGCCTGGCAGCTCTCGGCCACCGGGCGCAAGGACTTCCTCACCCCCGAGGGGATCCGCGTGGCCCCGGCCCTCACCTTCCTCACGACCCTGGTCTGACCCTCGCGGCCGCCGGGCGGCCGCCCCCCGCGCGGGGGTGCGCGCCGGGGGGCGTGGGCGTACGGCTGCCCCGTGCCCTCGTCCAGCGTGCAGATGTTGTTGTCATCGCACTGGCTGTGTTGAATGCAGGCGACTGTTTGTGTGCAGCTTCCCCATAAACAGGTGTTTGAGCAGGTTCTTATCTTCGGAGGATTCGTGCTGCAAGGTTGCGTCGCTCCTGGCTGGCATTCTATCGTTGCCACGCAGATCCCGTTTGGTGCTCCGCAGCAGAATCCCGTGTCGCAGTTGTATCCTGACGTGCATGATGCGCCGTTGCACCCGCGGCAGTCTTTCGCGCACGTGTTGCAGTTCTCTCCATTTTGCAAGTCACAGTACCCATCGCCGCAGTTAGGCCGAGTGCTGCAGTCATCGCAATAGTTCGTTTCTTCCGGTTCGCAGTTTCCGTTACAATCGCCATTGTTGCACCAATAACATATACCTTCGACGAGCGAAAGAGTCAGAATGAAGTTGAGAGTAAGAAATAGTCCAACAATTATTAGCCTACCTCCAGAGCCTCTCATGATTTAAAAACCCGTGCTGCTAGTTTATAAAGATTTTTGGTCTATTGGCACGGGTCAGGGTTGGGGTTTCCCATCGTCCATGTCGGGTTAGGATTGCTTCCTGGCGAACGCGCAGGGTCGAATTCATACTTTTCAGGATACTTGCCCACATAATCTATCAAGAAAGTACGAATCAATGATTGCAGTGCGGTTACTCCTGCGCCAGTAAGAGGAAAGTCTATCACTCTCCCATCAGGTTCCTTATATTGGCGTAAGCCTGACGCAGCTGGTGAGAGTTGTATGGGGTCGAATGTTCTCAACATCTCGCCGTTCCTGAGGTCGCAATCGGTGTCTTGCATATTTCCGATCATAAGAGATTCCACTGAGAAAGGTATCGGCGGATTTGATAGTTCTATTATTATCTGTGAGAAGTCTCGGTTGTAGCTGCGAGTCAGCGGCGTGCCGCGTATCATGGCCCGGTACTCGTCGTTGCTCAGGTGAATCCTGTTCGTGCCGTCACCCAAGAACCAGTCTACGAAGGCGGTGACTGCGTCTTTGTAGGGATCACTCCGGTCTATGGGTTTGGCCATGATGAGTCTAGGATCATTCGTTCCCGGGTTGATGTTGCCGTTGATGACGCTCGCTGCTGCGATGACTCCTCCTCGGTAGTGTTCTGGTACGTTCGGTGCTTTCACCACGATCGTGGCGTTCTCGATCATGGCTCCTGTTCCTAAGATGTCTTCTGCCACTCTGTTGATGTGTCTGTACTC
>JABRVY010000222.1:0-1406 GCA_039961755.1 Acidobacteriota bacterium
GGTGGGGCTCGGCGAGGGGGGGTGGCTGGTGCCTTCCCCCCGGCTGACTCCCGCCGCCCGCCTGGGCCACGCCGCCTTCGAGCCGGACCGCGACGGCGTGGTCCGCCGGCTGCCCGCCGTCAAGCAGTTCGGGTCAACGTCCTACCCGGCCCTGGCCCTGGCCGCCCTGCAGCAGGCCGACCCCCGCCTCGCCGTCCCGGTGGGCGCCGTGCTGCGGCCCGACTTTCGCCTGCGGTGGGCCGAGCTGCCGGTCATCCCGGCCTGGCGGATGCTGACGCACCCAGCCGCCGGTGGCTCCGTGGCCGGGCGCATCGCCCTCCTGGGGGTCACCGCCGCCGGCCTGGGAGACCGGGCGGTGGTGCCCACCTCGCCGGGGGGACAGCCCATGGCGGGGGTGGAGGTGCACGCCGGGGTGATCCAGTGCGTGGCCCGAGGAGCGACATTGAGGAAGGCGGCCCCGCTGACCGTGGCCCTCTTCACGGCGGCGCTGGGCGCGGCCGTCTGGACCCTGGCCCGGCGCGGCGGCTCGAGTTCCTGGGTCCTCCTGCCCGCTGCCGCCCTGGTCGCGCCTTCGCTCCTCGCCGCCGCCGCCCTGTGGGGGCTGGGGTGGGAGCTGCCGTCGGTGGTCCCCACTGCCCTGGCGGTGACCGTGACGGTGGTGGCGCAGGGCTGGAGATCGGCCACCACCCGGCGGGCAGCCACCAGGCTCATGGCCGCCCTGGGAGAGCGGCCGGGCGGGGGAGACCCGCCCCGGGCCACCGAGGACGAACTGCTGCACCGCCTGGCCGCTGCCATTGCCGCCCGGCAGGCGGCCGAGCGCGACGCCCGCCGGGTGCTGGCCCACGAGCTCAGGACGCCCCTCACCGCCGTCCGGGGCCTGACGCAAATGCTGGCGGAGTACGAGCTGACGCCCGGCGAGCGCCAGCGGGTGGCCAGCCTGGCGGCGGGCGAGGCGCTGCGCCTGCAACAGATGGTGGAGGGCCTGCTCGAGCTGGAGCGGCTCTCGACCCGGCGCCGGGAGGAGGTAGGCACTCCCGTGCACCTGTCCCAGCTGGTAGCCCTGAGGGCCGCGCTCTTTCGCACCTCCCGGGCCCGGGCGGTCACATGCGAGGTGGAACCCGGGGTGTGGGTGCCGGGCGATCAGCAGCTCCTGGAGCGGGTGCTGGATAACCTGCTGGCCAACGCCGGCGAGTACTCGCCCGCCGACCGCGATATCCTGGTCCGGCTGGCCGTCGTGGGGAACGCCGCCGTGCTGGCCGTCGCCGACCGCGGCCCCGGCGTCCCCCCCGGGGAAAGGGCGCGCATCTTCGGCCGCTTCGTCCGCGGCGCCGCCGGGGCCGGCCGCCCCGGCCTCGGCCTGGGGCTGGCGGTGGTGGCGGAGGCGGCGGCCTGGCACGGGGGTACAG
>JABRVY010000223.1:0-33600 GCA_039961755.1 Acidobacteriota bacterium
GGCCACCGGGGGGCGGGCACCGGTGGGGTGGAGTCCAGCGCCTCGACAAGTGCGGCCAGTTGGGGGGTCACGACTCCTCCGCCCCGGCAGCCAGCAGCCGCTCGATTTCGGTCCGCGGGATCAGCACCGCGCGGCGCCCCAGCCGGGTCACGCGGATCTCCCCCTCGGCGATCAGCCTGTAGACGAACGGCTGAGAAACTCCCAGGGCTGCCGCGGCTTCCTTGACGCGGTACGCGAGCTTTTGTTCATGCACCACTGCGTTCATTCCGCACCTCCAGACTCCAATCTAGACTCCCGCCCCACGTTGTGGTACCCTGTTATCGTCGTAGTAACGTCGTAGCTGGAGGGGTCATGGAAATTGAGCCGGCGGTCAAGGGTCAGTTCGGGTTCAGCACCATGGTGCGCAAGTACGCGGTCACCGACGTGCCGCCGCTGGCACCCCCGGGGGAGGGGGTCGAGGCCGACCCGCCCTTCCTGGTGGAGCTCCCCGGCCCGGCGGTGGTGCGCTACCCCCTGGCCTCTCCGACGTTGCATGTCGACTTTGCCAGGGCGGGGGAGGCCAAAGACTTCGGCGAGGCGGTGTGCGCCTTTGCTGGCCAATGGGGCTTTTTAAGCGGTCGGTTCGTGCTCTTCGGCGCCGGCGGCCAGCCCGTGCGGGGGGAGTCGCTCAGCCGATGGCGGGCCGCTGTCGAGGAAGTCGCGCCGGCGGTGCACCTGCTGCGGCGCCTGGAGCGGGGGGAGAACCTCGAACTGCGCCAGCTGGTGACCGTCCAGCCGCCGATGGCCCGGGCCACCATCGGGGGGCGCTCCCTCGTGGCCATGATGGGCCCGGGCACCGTGCGGTACTTGGAGGGGCGCTCCCCCATCGAGCGGGCCCGCGTGGGGGCGCTGGCGCTCGTTCTGGCGGCGGTCAACCGCGGGATGGAGGGGCACTCCCGCATCGTGGTGACCGCCGGGGGGCTGCGGGGGGTGCCGACGTGCCTGCTGGGGGCGGTCTGGTTGCGCCTGGGGATGGCCGCCGTAGGCATCAAACCGCTGGAGGGCGTGAGCGCCTGTCCCCGGTGCGGGGAGCTGTTCGAGCCTCAAGGCCGACGGGTCTACTGTTCGGACACGTGCCGCAAGGGGGCGTACGAGACCCGCACCCGGCGGTGGGAGCGGCGCCGATGAGGAGGCCAGTATTACGATTTTTTGTTACCCCGGTGTTACCCCGGCGCGGCCTTGAGAGGCCACCGGCAGGGGATGGGCATCCCGTAAGTGCTTGATTCTATTGGTGCCGGAGGCGGGATTCGAACCCGCACGGGCACTCGGCCCAGAGGATTTTAAGTCCCCGGCGTCTACCGTTCCGCCACTCCGGCGCCTCCCAGCAGAGGCCAGCGCGAGCCCAGTGTACCTCGCCGGCGCCGTGGGCGATGCCCGAAGGTCAGGCGTGGAGGATGGCGGCGACGTCGGAGATCTGCGCCAGTGCCTCGGCCGCCGGGCCGTCGATGGCCTCCACGTGACCGCCGTGCTCCAGCACCAGGCTGGACATCCGGTCCACCATGCGCTGCTCGGGCTCCAGGGGCTTGCCGCACAGGGGGCAGCTGGTGTCGGAGGACGGCGCCAGGGCGCTGCAGGCGGCGCAGAACCCGCCGTCCAGAGTCAAACCCTGGCGGTAGATGAGCTTCCACACGCGGCCCTGGTTGATGGCTGCCAGGGTGGCGGGCAGGCCGGCAACGCCGCGCCCCCCCTTGCGGACCTCCTTCAGCAGGTCACGCACGGTTTCCAGCTCGGCGGCTCGCTCCAGGCGAGCCTGCACCTCGGTGGTGCGGGCGAGGATCTCCTCGGGGGAGGCTGTCAAGGGGATGGGCAGAACTTCGACCAGGCGCCCGCGCAGGCGCTTGGGCAGGGCGCGGGAGAGCTCGGCCGCCGCCTCCACGGCGCCGCCGATGATCAGTCGGTCCACCTCCAGGTGATCCAGCAGGCGAGCCATCTCGGTCGCCACGGTGCGGGCGTGGGCGGCGAGCCCCTCCGTCTGTCGGCGCTCCACGCGGGCCTTGGAGAGGATCTTGTCCGATGCCGGGGAAGGGAGAGAGGTGGGTGACGCCGCAATGAGGTCCTTGTGCTCCTCGATCTCGCCCATGAAGATGGTCAGAAGCCGCGCGCGCTTGGCGTCCACGAGCACGACACCGAAGCGCTCGTGCTCATCGAGGGCTTCCAGCAGCGGCCGCAGGAACGCGCCACTGCGCCAGTACACCCCGGTGGGAAGGGAGATGCGGAGGATGTGTCGGAAGGTCACCCCCAGATTGCGGTGACGCGCCAGGACCAGGGTCTTACCGCTGGGCTCGACGCGCTTGATGCTTTCCTCGACGTCGGCGCAGGTGGCGGCGAGCTCCTCGTCGCCGGGGTGCTCGGCGCGCAGCTGCCGCAGCAGATCCTTCAGTCGCGTTTCGAATTGCCGCTTGCGGTTGGCAGGGTTGGTCTGATCGATGTCGAGGTAGACGGTGAGGGTCTTGCCAGGTGCCTGAGAAAGCTGCTGGAGCTGATCAATGTCGCGATGACGGATCATCATCACCTCCGGGTCCTACTCCAGTATAGGGGACGGGGCAAGCCCTGCCAGCGCCGCCAGGGTGATCCCCGCGGCCACCGCCACATTGAGCGATTCCACCGAGTTGCCCAGTGGGATGGTGAGCAGCACATCGCAGCCCCGGGCGACGAGTGGGTCGAGTCCCGCCCCCTCGTTGCCCAGTACCAGCAGCAGGGGCAGGCGGGCGCGCCAGGACCCCAGGGGGATTCCGCCCGCTCCGGCGAGGGCGGCGGTCTGGCCGGTGCGGGCGCGGGTGGCGGAGGCGAGAGCGGCGAAGTCGGCGTCAGTGGCGACGGGGAACAGCAGGGTCTGGCCGGCGGCGGCGCGAATGGCGCGCGGCGTGAAGGGGTCGGCGCAACCGGGGGAGCAGGCGACCCCGGTGGCGCCGAGAGCGGCGGCGCAGCGCACGATCGCTCCGACGTTGGTGGGATCCTGAACGCGGTCGAGGTAGACCACGACCCCATGGGGGGGGAGCGCCCGGCGTGGGACGGGAAACAGCCCCAGCACTCCCTGGGGGTGGCGAGAGGGGGCGAGGCGTTGCATGACCTCCTCGGCAACGGCAAACACCTTCCCGGCAGCGACCAGCGAGGCCAGAGGCGGACACTCCTCCAGCACTCCGAGGGTGGCGGGGGTCAGCAGCAGGAGGTCCGGGGGTACCCCCGCCCGGGCGAGGTCGAGAACGAGCTTGCGCCCGTCCACCAGG
This sequence comes from Acidobacteriota bacterium, assembly GCA_039961755.1. GTDB lineage: Bacteria > Acidobacteriota > Thermoanaerobaculia > Thermoanaerobaculales > Thermoanaerobaculaceae > CALEVZ01. The sequence goes on from JABRVY010000223.1 coordinate 3,267, forward strand.
GCAACCCCTGGCCGGCCGTGGCGTACCACCTCGCGCAGGGCGGCCAGACGGGGGTTGTGCCTGCCCAGCGTCGGGACGTTGGCGGGAATCGGTGTTTTCATGCCGAGATGGCAGCGCCAGCACCGGCACTGCTGGGGGAGGGGTGCCTCATGGGGGAATTCTAAACGTTTCAGGCGGCTGTGATGGGATGAGGTGACCGCGGCGTGCGGCAGGCCAGGGTCCTGTGATCTATCCCACTTGCCCCTCAGCGGCTTTCGTGGGAGAATCGAAGAGCCATGACGGCGGTCAGCCGTGGCCTGCAGTTGTTTGGCGCCCGCCAGGAACAGCGGGTGAGTGGGTCGCTGTCCCTCTTACCGCCGCTGCTGCTGCTGGAGGCTGCGGAGCGCAACGGTCAGGATTGCCGACTGACCCTGCGTGACCCCGGCGGGGGCAACGTCCTCATCACCCTCTTCCGCGGCGGGCGCCCGACGATGGTGTTCTCCCCCGGGGACGGGCGTTCGCTGGGGGAGCTGCTGCTGGCCGCGGGGCGCATCGACCACCCCACGCTCGCCGAGTTGCTCGGTTCCCGGGCGCTGGAGCAGGGGTCCCTGGAGCGCCTGCTGCGTCAGCGGATGCAGCTGCAGGACGGAGAGTTGCAACGCTTTTTCGATTTCCAGGCGCGGGCGCGGCTGCTGGAGGCGCTCAGCTGGAGCAGCGGCAGCTTCGACATGGAGCGCTACCACGCCGATGAAGAGTCCGATTTTCGTCTGAATCTGCCGAGCTTTCACACTCTGGCCCTGCGGGCGCAGGCGCGTGCGCAGACCCTGGCGGAGCTCCTGCCGGGCTTGCCTGCCCCGCCAGAGCATCTCCTGGTGCGGCGGAGGACGGCGACCGCGAGGCCGCAGGACCTCATCCAGGCGGCGGTGTTGCAGGCGGTCGGCGAGGGGTGTCTCTTTCCGCAGCTGGTTGCCCGCGTCTTGTGCGACGACGATCTCGTGCTGAGGGCCGTGACAGAGCTGGCCGGCGCCCGAGCACTGGTCATTCAGCCGCGGGCCGTGGCAGTCCCGACCCCTTCGCGGTTCGGGGAGGGAGAAGGCTCGTTCCGCGGCGAACTGCTCCACGCCATCGTGCGTCGGCTTCGCGGCGAGGGCGGGCTCGTCGACCCGGCGCTCTGGGTGCTGGTGGTGGGCGAGGAGAGTGGACAGGCGGGGGAGCTCCTGAACCGGCTGGGGGGCCGTGCTGCTGGTGAGGCTGTGCGCGAGAGGCTTCCCGCCACCACGGTGGCGCGGGTGCGGGTGCGGGTCGCCGGCGACGCCACCCTGTGCGCTGTGGCGGTGGAGCCGGACTCGCTGTCGCGTGCCGCCAGTGATCCTCTTCTCTCCCGCTTCGACGCGCTGTGCGTGGTGGGCGGAGAGGCAGCTACGCCCAGGCTCGACGCGCTGTTGGAAGGCGTCGAGGCGGTGGGGAGGCCGCTGGTGGTGGGAGTGCGTCTCGGCGGCCGGGCGCGCCGCTGGCCAGCGACAGTGCGAGCCGCTCTGACCGTCCCCGACACCGCCCAGCTGTCCCCCTGCGACCTCGTGGGCTTGCTCCTTGACGTACTTCACGGCGCCGCATCTCAGGCTTGACGCCGCCCTCGTGTACAATACGCTCACGTCATTCGTTGCGCCCGAGGGGGAATGCCACGGGCCGGCAAGGAGAGGAGCATGGTGCGACGAGCGGTGATCAGGGGAGCGCTGGCGTTAGTGGTGGTGTGGCCAGCGCTGCTGTGGGCTCAGGCGTCCGATCCACGTACTGCCGAAGGGCAGCTGCGGGCGTGCGGCGGGGCTGGCAACTGGCAGCGCGTCGGCTATCTGGAGTTCGAGGTGCGGATCGAGACCGAGCAGGGAGTGCAAGGTCCCTGGCTGTATCGGTGGGCGCGGCGAGAGGGGTTCATGCGCATGACCGGCCCGGCGCCGGACGGGGCTCAGGCGGACGTCGCCGTGGAGCTCAACTCGCGCACCGGTGGCGGCTGGAAATCCGGGGTCCAGCTCACCGGCAAGGCCCTGTCCGAGACCGTGTCGTGGGCGCTGGGACGCTTTGCCGAGGACGTGCTGTGGCTGACGTTCCCCCTGGAGTGGGGGGCGTCCGGGGTGACCGTGCGCCCCCTGCCGGACGAGGTCGGGAAGGACGGCGTGGCACACCCGGCGGTGGAGGTGCGCTCGCCCAACGGGACGTGGCGATGCCTGCTCGACCCGGAAACCGGGCGCATCCACGAGACCACCTTCACTCGCCCCGGCTCGGGAACCTATACGACGGTATGGGAAGACTGGCAGGAGCGCGGAGGAGTCTTCTTCGCTGGCCGACGAAGGATTCTGGAGACGGGCGAGATGATCAGCCTGAGCGTCCGACAGGCGCTGTCGCAGACGCCAGCCACGGCGTTCTGATCATGGCAGGGGGAGCCTCGGTCGGCGACCGATGACCACCGTGCCCGCCGGGGAGCTCTCACCTCTGTGGATTGACCGCGCCGAGGACGTCGAGGCCCTGACGCGGAGCTTGCGCACCTCGTCGTTGGTGGCCCTGGATACCGAGGCGGATTCGTTTCATTCCTATCATCACAAGCTGTGCCTGGTGCAGCTGTCGAGCGGTGGCACGCACGCCCTCCTCGATCCCCTGCGCCTGGGCGTGAACGGGCTCGCTCCCCTCGCCGAGGTGCTGGCGGATCGTGACCGTCTGAAGATCCTCCACGGCGCCGATTACGACCTCAGAATCCTGGATCGGGACCTGGGCGTGCGGGTCCGGGGCCTGGCCGACACCCACGCGGCCGCCCAGCTGCTGGGCGAGCGCCACACCGGGCTGGCGTCTCTGCTGGAAAGGGAGCTCGGCGTCCACCTGAGCAAGGAGCTGCAGCGGGCCGACTGGTCGGTGCGGCCGCTGTCGGCCGCCCACCGTGCCTACGCGGCGGCGGACACGGCCTTCCTGGAGGCGCTTTTGGAACGGCTGCTCTCCCGCCTTCGCGCGCTCGGGCGCCTGGCCTGGTGGGAGGAGGAGTGCCGCGCCTTGGAGGAGGTGCGGTACGAGCCCTCCCCCCCCGATCCCTTTGCCTTCGAACGGCTGAAGGGCGCCAAGGCCTTGCGCGGTGCGGCCCGGGACCGGCTGGCGGCGCTGCACGCCTGGCGGGAGGGGGTGGCCGCGGCAGCCGACGTGGCGCCCTACAAGGTCATGGGTAGGGACACCATGCTGCGCCTGGCGCAGGAGGCTCCGGCGGATATGGCGGCGCTGGCCGCCACGGCCGGGGTGGGCCGTGCCACCGTGCGACGCCACGGACTCGCGCTCCTGCAGCTGCTGCGCGAGCCGCCCCCGGCGCCGCAGCGGGAACGGCTGCCGCGTCCGGCCGTGGATCGGGAGTTCGAGGCCCGGCTCAAGGTCGCCCGCGCCCGGCGGGATGAGCGGGCGCGCATCCTGGATCTGGAGCCAGGGGTCCTGGCCCCCCGCGAGCGGCTGGAGGAGGTGGTTCGCGCCCTCCCCGCGCACGAGGATGCTCTGGCCGAGTGCTTGGGGCGGCGATGGCGGGCGGCGGCGCTGGCGGCCGATCTGCTGCCCCTCACCACCGAGTGGCGCGCCACCTTGACCAGCTCCGATGCCTGCCCTGCGTGACGAGGCCATCATCCTGGCTCGTCTCCCCCTGCGCGAGCGCGACCTGCTGGTGGTGCTGCTCACCCGGCAGCAGGGGGTTCAGCGCGCCGTGGCGCGGCGAGCCCGTGGCGGGCGCGGGCGCCTGGCCGCCGTCCTCGAGCCGCTCAATACCTGCCGGGTGAGCCTGTTTCGGCGCGGGCAGGCGGAGCTGGCCGGACTGGACGAGGCTGCGCTGGTTCGATCGGCATTTACCCTGGCGAGGCGGCCGGCGGCCTGGGCGGCGGGCCAGGTGGTGGCGGAACTGGCCACCCTCTTCTGCCCCGAGGGCCAGCGCTCGGACGCGTCGTTTCGGCTGGTGGACCACTGCCTCGAGTACCTGCTCGGCTGGGGGGATCCGCGCATCGCCGTGGCCTATGCCGAGCTCTGGTTCCTCCGCCTGGCCGGTGTGCTCCCCGACCTGACGCGCTGCGCCGGCTGCCAGCAGCCCCTCGGCGGCGGGCCCTGGGGATGGGAGGCGGCCTCCGGGCACCTGCTGTGCTCCTCCCACGCCGCCGGCGCAGGCCAGCTCCTACCGGCCGCGGCGACTGCCTGGCTGACCCGGGCGAGCCGGGTTGCCGTCGGCGACGTCCGCCAGCCGCCGCCGAGCGCGGCCATGAGCTGGCTGCGCCTCCTGCGAGAGGCTTTCACCGAACGCCCCCTGCGCTCCTGGGAGTTCCTGCAGCAGGTGCTGGCAGCCTACCCCGGGGCCGGGGCGCCGGCGGGCGCCCCGACTCCGGGGGACGAATCCTAGCGCGGCACGGCCTTGTGGCCGTAGGCGATGACGCCCGCCTCGCCGTCCTCCTGGATGCGACGGAACTGCAGCTCCACCGGCATGCCGATTTCCGGTTGCTGATCCACCAGGTCGGTGAGCTCACAGGTAAGGGTGCCCCCGCCCTCCAGGGCGACCACCGCCAGGATGTAGGGGACCTGGTGCTTGAACGCCGAGCCGGCCACATGGATGACGGTAAAGGTCTTGACCACGCCGTGGGAGGCAAGGCGGTGGGCGGCGAACTCGCGGGCGCCGCAGGCCGGGCAGACCAGGCGGCGGGGGTAGAGGATCTCACCGCAGGCCAGGCAACGAGCGCCCTCCAGACGGTAGCGTGCCGGGTACTCTCGCGTCAGGCGAGCCGACGAGGGTGTGGTCATGGGATCACCTCCAACACGTGCACGACGCTGGACGCGCCGGTGCCCCCCATGTTCTGGGTCAAGCCGATGCGCGCCCCGCTGACCTGGCGGGCGCCCGCCTCGCCGCGCAGCTGCTGGGTCACCTCCACCGCCTGCGCGACCCCCGTCGCCCCCACCGGGTGGCCCTTGGACTTCAGGCCGCCGGAGGGGTTCACCGGGATGCGGCCCCCCAGGGCGGTTTCCCCGGCGGCGGTGGCCGGGCCCCCCTTCCCTCTGGGTACGAAGCCCAGCGCTTCGATGATCATGATCTCGGCGATGGTGAAGCAGTCGTGAACCTCCGCCACCTGGATCGCCTCGGGGGTCACGCCGGCCATGGCATAGGCCTTCTGGGCCGCGGCGGTGACGGCGTTGAGGGCCGTGAGGTCGGCCCGGTTGTGCAGCGCCATGCGATCGGTGGCCAGCCCCACGCCGGCGATGCGCACCAACGGGCGCCCCCTGGCCAGGCGGCGGGCGGTTTCCCCGTCGGCCAGCACCACTGCGGCGGCCCCGTCGGTGATGGGGGAACAACCCAGCACGGTGAGGGGATCGGCCACCATGGTGGCACCCAGGACCTCCTCCACGGTCACGGCGCGGCGGTACTGGGCGTGGGGGTTGTTGAGGCCGTTGGCGTGGTTCTTCACCGCCACCATGGCCATCTGCTCCCGGGTGGTGCCGAAGGCGGCCATGTGGGCCCGGGCCATCATGGCATACAGGCCCGGGAAGGTGGCGCCCGAAAAGACTTCCCACTCCTGATCGGCGGCGGTGGCCAGGGCGGCGGTGGCCTCGTCGCCGGAACAATCGGTCATCTTTTCGACGCCCGTGACCAGCACCACGTCGGCAAGCCCCGAGGCCACCTCAAGAAAGCCGGTGCGCAGCGCCACCCCGCCGGAGGCGCAGGCGGACTCCACCCGGGTGGCGGGGATGCCGGCCATCCCCAGCTCGTCGGCCAGCAACGCGCCCAGGTGCTCCTGCCCCACGAAAAGCCCGCCGGACATGCACCCCACTGTCATGGCGTCCACCTTGTCCACGCCGGCGTCGGCCAGGGCAGCGAGGGCGGCCTGGGTCCAGATGGTGCGCAGGGAGAGGTCCCACAGCTCTCCCCAGTCGTTCATCCCCACACCGATGATGCAGACGTCTCGCATGATCTCAAGCCTCCCTCACTCGCCCATGCGGATCTTGCCGCGCAGCTTGGCGTACGTTCCATAGTCCACGTAAAGCTTGCGCTCGTCGAGCTGGGCCCGGGTGGGCGGGGCGAGCGCCTGCACCTCGCGGATCCTCTCGGTGACGGTCCACACGAACCCGTCGGAACCGGCGCCGGAGCCGTAGGACACCATGAGGATGCGGTCCCCCGGTTGGGCCACGTCGAGGATGGCGGTCAGACCCATGGGGGAGGCTCCCGAGTAGGTGTTGCCCAGCCACGGCGACAGCCAGCCGGTGCGCATCTGCTGCTTGGTGAAGCCCAGCTCCTGCCCCACCCGCATGGGGAACTTGCCGTTGGGCTGGTGGAACACCGCGAAGGCAAAGTCCTCCGGTCGGGCGTTCACCTTGGCCATGAGGGCCAGGGCGGCCCCCTTGGTGTGCTTGAAGTAGGCCGGCTCGCCGGTGAAACGGCCGGCGTGCCGGGGGTAATGCATGTACTCGCGGCGCCAGAAGTCGGGGGTGTCGGTCATGAAGGAGGTCTGGGCGTCCAGGGTGGCCAGCAGGTTCTCGCGCCCGAAGATGAACGCCGCCGCCCCGGCCGCCGTGGAGTACTCCAGGGCATCGCCGGGCGCTCCCTGGGAGGTGTCGGCGCCGATCGCCAGGGCGTACTCCACCTCGCCGGCGCGCACCAGGGCGCTGGCAATGAACATCCCCTCGCTGCCAGCCTTGCAGGCGAACTCCAGATCGGCGCAGTGCACGTCCGGGGTGGCGCCGATGGCCTCGGCGACCACGGTACCCGAGGGCTTCACCGCGTACGGGTGTGACTCGGAGCCGATGTAGACGGCGCCGATGCGCGCCGGGTCGATCCCGGCTCGCACGAGGGCGCGCCGTGCGGCGGTGGTTGACATGGTGATGGTGTCCTCATCCCGTGCCGGCACCGACTTCTCGTGCAGCTCCAGGCCGCGCTGGAAGGCGGCGGCATCGGCGCCCCAGACCTTGGCGATGTCGCCCAGACGTATGCGCCGCCGGGGAATGTAGGAGCCGTAGCCAACGATCCCCACTGTCATCCTTTTCCTCCTTTTTCACCGGCGACCGGAGCCGGAGGCCGGTGCGCCCGGGTGGACGAGCGAGGCGAGCTTAGCAGCACGTGAAAGGCGGAACAAGGGCCAGGACCGGGTCAGGGCCGGGAGCCGACGGGTCCCTGGCCGAGTTTTGCATCTTCAAGGGATGGTGGTGCTTGCCAGCAGGCAGCGCTCCATGCCGGAGACCGGGTGGCGGGTCATCCACGCTCCCGCGGCGAGGCAGCGTCCCCCCGCCTCCAGCAGGTGTTCCACCGCTCCCTCGAAGACGCCAGGCACCTGCGCCTCGACGGCGCCCTCGGCGTCCGCCGCGGCCATCTGCAGCGCCCATCCCAGGGCCGCCAGGGCGGCGTCCGAGGTGGTGGCGGCCAGCGGCCCGCACTGTCCGGCACCGCCGTAGGCGTAGGCGGCGACGCGGTCGCCGGCGCGCACCATGGCCACCCGCAGGCCGCGCCCGACCAGCCAGTGGTCATGGTCCATCGGTCGGGCCAGGCCACGGGTGAGGCGGTCGATGCGCTCCGTGTCCGACCTGCCGGTGCGGTGCCGGACGCTGTCCTCGCTGACCTCGCCGCCGGGCAGCAGGCGGGCCAGCTCGCTCCCCAGCGTCTTCGCGGCGGCGGCGGCGAGACGCAGGCGGTAGACGGGAAAGCGGGGGCGAAGGCCGAAGCGGAAGAGCTCGCCCTCCAGCCCTGCGTCCCCCAGCACCAGGCTGCACGCCTCCACGGCTCCAGCCCGGTCGCCGTAGGCCAGGGCCCGGCGGATCAGGCTGGCGGCGACGGGGCGATCCTGAAACTCGGGGAGTATCCAGATGCCGGTGAGGGAGAGGGTGCGGGAACGCACGAAGGCGGTGCAGAGGCCGGCCACCGTGTCGTCCACCGTGGCGACGAGAAAGCCGTCGCCGTCGTGGTGGGCCAGGTGGGCGAAATCGAGGGCCAGGTCCGAGGGGGGGCGAGATCGGCCATCCGCCGGCGCCGTGTCCTGCCACCCCGGCAGGGCGGCGCGCAGATGCTCGGCCATCTCCACCAGCGGGCCGAGGTTGGCCCGGGACACCGCCTGAACTCTGACTCGCTCCGCCATGACCTCGCTCTCGCGGCTCGCTCGGGCTCGGCATCGCCGCCACCCGCTCTTCGCCACTGTCAACCCGGGACCCGACTTGCCTCAGGCTCCGGCACCCCTCCCTCAGGATCCCGGGGCCGTGCGGCGCCGCAACTCCGGGGTGGCCCTGCCCCACCGCCGCGGGAGTGTAGCAGGCCTCCAGCCACGGTCACGGCCACGGTCACGGACACGGACACGGACACGGGCACGGACACCGGGCCGGCCGAGGCAAATCGCACCGGCCGTGAAGGCGGGCCGGAGGCCCGCGCACCCAGGGGAACGGACACGGACACGGTCACCGACACCATCACCGTCGCGGGTGGATCAGCCTCCAGGTCAGCGCCCGCACGCGGTCGAAGAGGTCGAGGGCGCGCTGGGCTGCGGCGGCGTTCACCGCCCCGGCCTCCAGCAGCAGCCGCAGGTGGCTGTCCGCCTCCAGCGCCGAGGCGTAGGCGATGCGCCAGTGGTGCTGCCGGTCGCGCCCGGCACGTCCGGCACCTTCGGCCAGGTTCGCCGGTACCGAGGAGGCTGACCGGATAAGCTGGTCCGCCAGTGCCCGGAGCGGCGCCGGGAGCCCGAGCGCCAGGGCGACGGCGGTGCCGGCGGCCTGGAGGGCCAGCTCGTAGGCGGTAAGGGAGTGCTTCGGTGTCGACGGGGGCGGCGTGGTCCGAGTGGTGTTCATACCACCCGCCAAGCGCCCGGGGGCGGGCGCTGTCACAGGGTGGCGTCAGCCACCGGCCGAAGGCCGGCACCAGCCCTTGACAGCGCCCGCCCCGGGCGCTACCCCCCCCGGCGCGAGAACACCACGAGGCCACGCCGCCCGGGAGACACCGACACCGACACGGGCACCGACACGGGCACGGACACGGGCACGGGCACAGGCACGGGCACGGACACCGGGCCGGCCGAGGCAAATCGCACCGGCCGTGAAGGCGGGCCGGAGGCCAGCGCACCCAGGGGCAGGGACACGGGCACGGACACGGTCACGGACATGGGGGACCGTCGCGAGGGGCGTGACGTGCGCTGTGGCACAATCGCAGGGACATCGGGAGGCACCATGAGCCCGTTTCTTGGAGGATCGGCCCTGGCGTACGCCGAGCAGGTGGCGGGTGGCTTCACGACCCTGAGCAGCGTGCAGCTGCGCCGCCTGTCGGAGAGCGAGATTGATCAGCTGCGCTTCGAGCTCGAGAAGATCCTCCGGGATCTGCGCGCGCTGGTGATTCCCCAGGATGAGCTGGCCGCTCTGCAGGGGCGCAACCGCAAGATCTCGCGGGTGACCGGGGCGTTACAGCAAATCCAGGCGTTTCGCGGGCGGCGGGGCGGTTGAGGCGGTGTCCGAGGCAACCTGGTGGCGTCATCTGCGCGGGGACCCCACGCGGTTCCTCTTCGACGGCGCGGACCCCGGGGTGGAGTGGCGGGCGCTGGTGGAACTCCTCGGACGGGGCCTCGATTCGCCGGCGGTGGAACGAGCCCGCGCCGCCGCCCGCGAGGCCGGGCCGGCGGCGGGGATCCTGCGCCAGCAGGGTGCGGTGGGGTTGTGGGGCTCGCCCGGTGTGGTGGGGCACCGGTGGGGTGGCAGCCTGTGGCGGTTTCTGGCCGTCACCTGGCTGGGGGCCGACCCCCATGACCCCAGGGTCGAACGCGCCGCGTCGGCCCTCCTGGGGGTGCTGTCTCCCTCCAGCGGTGGTTTCGCCCCAGCCCGCGACGCGCAGCGGTCGGCGTGCCTGACCGCGGCGGTGTGCGCGGCGATGATGCGCTGTGGTTTCGGGCGGCACCCGCGGGTACAGGAGGCGGTGGCCTGGCTGGCGTCCCGGGGCGGTGCCGGGTGGTCGTGCCCTGACCTGCGGCATCTGGTGGCGGGGGAGTGCCCCCACGCGGCGGTGTGGGTCCTGAAGACCGTGGTGGAGGCTGGCGACAGCGACCGTCGGCGGCTCGCCCGACTCGCTGACCGCGCCGCGAACTGGCTAGAGTCGAGAGGGTTGCTGATGGAGGGAGCGGCACCACCCGGGTGGCGCCGATTTGGCTACCCCTGTCTTGGTCAGTCGGATCTGCTGGAGGCGCTGGCCACCATGGCGCGCTGGCAGCAGCCGGTCTCACCGGTGTTGCGGAGTGCCCTGAAGATGATCCTGACAAGGCAGGACGAGGGGGGCCGCTGGCGGGTGGAGCGCGCTGCGCCACTGGGGGAGCCGGTGGGCGCGCCGTCGCGCTGGCTGACGTTGCAGGCGCTGGTGGCGGTGGCAGCCTACGGCGACTCCCTGGAGCAGAGAGAGGAGGAGAGGTCATGAGGCGAGTGGTGGTCACGGGGGCGTCCAGTGGAATCGGTCTGGCCTGCGCCAGGGCATTTCTCGAGATGGGTGATGCGGTGGTGGCCCACTACCGCACCAAGGCCGGCGCGGTGCAGGGCCTGGCGGCGGAGTTTGGGCCGGATCGGGTGGTGGGGGTGCAGGCGGAGCTGGGCGACGAGGAGGGGTGCGTGCGGCTGCTGGAGGCCGCCGGAGATCTGGATGTGCTGGTGCACTCGGCGGGCATCTGGAACGACGGCCCGATCCGCACTCTGGGCCGGGCATCTCTGGAGGAGATCTTTCGGGTCAATACCTTCTCGGCCTACTACCTGGCCCGGGAGGCGGCGAGGAGGATGACCACCGGCTCGCTGATCTTCATCGGCTCGACGGCGGGCCAGCGGGGGGAGCCGGGGCACAGCCACTACGCCGGTTCCAAGGCGGCGCTGTGGGGGCTGGTGCAGTCGCTGGCCCAAGAGCTGGCACCGGGCATCCGGGTCAACCTGGTCTCGCCCGGGTGGGTGCGGACGCCCATGGCGGCCGAAACGTTCGCCCAGCCCGGCCGGCTGGAGAGGATCACCTCGGCCATCCCCCTGCGGCGCGTCGCCGAGCCCGAGGACGTGGCGTCGGCGGTGGTGTTTCTCGCCGACGAGCGGCAGCGCCACCTCACCGGGGTCGACCTGCCGGTGTCGGGAGGCGCGCTGCTGCCGATGCCGCGGGGGTAGAGGCGGTGCTTGCACGGGGGCAGAGCTTGTGCGTAAACTTCACAAGTGGAGGGGTGGCCATGGATATCGGTATCCCGAAGGAGAAGGGGGCCCAGGAGCATCGCGTCGCCTTGACGCCCTCGGGGGTGAAGGCGCTGGTCCGGGAGGGGGCGCGGGTGTGGGTGGAGACCGGTGCCGGGGTGGAGGCGGGCTACCCGGACGCCGATTTTCAGGCAGCCGGGGCGACGATGGTGTACTCCCGCGCCGAGGTGTTCGGTCGGGGCGAGCTGGTGGTGTGCATCCAGCCCCCCGGCGAGCGCTCGCGGGAGTTGCTGCGGCCGGGTCAGGTGATCATCGCCAACTGGGCGCTGCCGGTGGCCCGCCCCGAGGAGTACCACGATCTGGCCGCACGGGGGATCACCGCGGTGGGCCTGGAGATCCTCGAGAACGAGGAGGGACTGGCCACGGTGCGCACCTCCATGGCCGAGATCGCCGGCAAGCTTGCCCTCACCATCGGTACCGGGTTGCTACTCAATGAGTTTGGCGGCAAGGGCATTCTTTTTGCGGGGGTTCCGGGGGTGCCGGCGGCGTCGTTCGTGATCGTCGGCGCCGGGGTGCTGGGGCGCGCCGCTGCCCAGGTGGCCATGGGGATGGGCGCCCACGTGGTGCTGCTGGACCGCGACGTGGGCCGCCTGCGCTACGCCCTCGGGCATCTGGGGCAGGAGATCCCGTCGATGCTGGCGACTCGCCCGAATCTCGAAAAGGTCCTGAGCTTTGCCGACCTTGTTCTGCTGGCGGCCGCCTCGGGGGCGGACAAGGCGCCGCTCCTCATCACCCGCGACATGCTCAAGGTGATGCGGCCGCGCAGCGTCCTCATGGACCTCTCCATCGACATGGGTGGGTGCGCCGAGACCTCGCACCCGACGTACTTTCCCCACCCCACCTACGAGGTGGAGGGCATCATCCACTTCTGCGTCCCCAACCTCCCCTCGGTGGCGGCCCGCTCGTCGACGGTGGCGCTGACCAACGCTCTGCTGCCGAGCCTGCTGGAGATCGTGGAGAAGGGGTTCGATCGGGCCTTTTCAGAGAATCGCGGCCTGTGCCGCGGTACGTACCTTTACAACGGAGCCTGCTGGAAGGAGTCGCTGGCCCGGGTGTTCGGGGTGCCACTGCAGGCGCCGCCGTGTGCCGGATAGAGAGGGGGCGCAAGTGCACTGGGTGGAGCTGTATCGACGGCGCGTGACGACGGCGGAGGAGGCGGTCAAGTGCGTTCGCTCCGGCGACCGCGTGTGGATCCACGCGGGGTGCAACAACCCGGAAGAACTGATCGCCGCGCTGGTGGCCCGGGCCGGGGAGCTGACCGACGTGGAGGTGTCCCACCTGCTCACCTTCGGGCGCGCCGACTACGCCGATGAGAAGTACCGCGGGTCGTTTCGTCATCGCGCCCTGTTCACCGGACACAACGTCCGGCGGGCGGTGAACGACGGGCGCGCCGATTTCGTGCCGGTGCATCTCTCGCAGGTGCCGCGGCTGATCTACGAGGGGATCCTGCCGGTGGACGTGGCGCTCATCCACATCGGTCCGCCGGACGAGCACGGGTTCTGCTCTTACGGGGTGGGGGTGGAGTGCACCAAGGCGGCGGCGGAGCGGGCGCGTACCGTGGTGGCTCTTGTCAACAAGCAGATGCCGCGTTCGCTGGGTGACGCCTTCATCCATGTGTCACGTCTGACCCACGTGGTGGAGATCGACCGGCCGGTCCTGGAGCTCCCTCAGGTGACCGAGATCGGCCCGGTGGCGCGGGCGATCGGGGGTAACATCGCCTCGCTGATCGAGGACGGGTCGACCCTGCAGATGGGTATCGGCGAGATTCCCGATGCCGTGCTGCTGTTCCTCAAGGAGAAGCGCCATCTGGGGATCCACACCGAGATGTTCTCCGACGGGGTGGTGGAGTTGTTCGAAAGCGGCGTCATCACCAACGAGGCCAAGACCATCCATCGCGGCAAGATCATCGCCTCCTTCGTGCTGGGCTCGAAGAAGACGTTCAACTTTCTGGATAACAACCCCTTCGTGGAGTTCCACCCCTCCGACTACGTCAACGACGCCTTCATCGTCGCCCAGAACGACAAGATGGTGGCGATCAACTCGGCGCTGGCGGTGGACATCACCGGACAGGTGTGCGCCGACTCGCTGGGCCGGTCCATCTACTCCGGCTTCGGGGGCCAGGTGGACTTCATCCGGGGGGCGGCCCGCTCCAAGGGGGGCAAGCCGGTGATCGCCCTGCCGGCGACGGCCAGGGACGGTACCGTGTCGCGCATCGTCGACGCCTTGTCCGAGGGTTCGGGGGTGGTCACCACCCGCGCCGACGTCCACTACGTGGTGACCGAGTACGGCGTCGCCTCCCTGTTCGGCAAGAGTCTGCGGGAGCGCGCCGAGGCGCTCATCGGCATTGCCCATCCGGATTTCCGCGAGGAGCTGCGCGATGCCGCGCGCCGGCGCAATCTGCTGTGACTTCGCAGTGGTAGACTCCCCGACGAGAGGAGGGTGGAGTCGTGGCAAGCGATGCGGAGCTGGGCATTCGTGAGGACATGCGACCGGAGGAGGCGGTGCGCCTGGCGATGGAGAGGGAGACCCGGGCGCGCGAGTTTTACCTGCGCTGCGCCGCCATCGCTGGGGATCCGGGCGTCAAGAAGATGTTCGAGTTCCTCGCCCGCGAGGAGGCCAGGCATTTCGAGCTGCTGGAGAAGGAGTACAACCGCTTCTTCGTGGGAGACAACTAGCGATGACTGGTACGGTGCTGCTCTTTGGCGGGCTCGCCGAGCGCGACGAGGCCGAACGGTTGATCGCGCAGCGCTCCCCGGAGCTGCGGGTGGGGGGGGCAGCCCGCCCCTGGGAAGCGGTGGAACGCGCCGTGGAGGGGGCGTTCGACGCGGTGGTCATCCTCAAGGGGCCCATCGCCGAGCATGATCGGCGGATGGATCTGATCGCTTCCCTGGCGCGCCACGGTTTCGGCGGGAGAATCCTGGCCTGCGGGTCATTTCTCACCGAGAAGCAGGACGCGCTGGCCGCCGGTGCCCACTACGCCTTCGACCCCGCCCAACAGAGGATCGAGGAGGTGGTGCGACGGGCGGTGGTGCGTCCGCAGCTGGCCGCGGACCACCCCTACCTCAGGGCGCTCTTTCACGGCGAATGGGCGGAGATCCGCACCTTCGGCGAGAAGTTGCCCGAACCGGCCCCCGCGGTGCTCTTGACGGCGGTTTCGCTGCACCCTGACGAGGCGTTCTGGAACGATCTCGTGGCCCATGTCCGGGCCAACCCGAGGATGCAGTACATCCTCGTCGAGGATGGGGGAGACGAGGCAGCAGCCACCGAGGCCCTGGCCACCGGGCTGCAGCCGTACGTGGTTCTGGAGTCGGAGGGGTTGCAGCGGGTGTTGGCGCTGGGGCGCGAGTTCCTGCGGGAGGCGTGGCTTTCAGAAGTGAGCTCCGCCTGACCCTCGCCGGGGTCGTCTTCAGGCTGCCGGCGCACTCGCCCCTTGGGAGGCGCTGTGGGTGGGTCAAAAGCCCATGGCGCAGCCGTCTTTGCGGGACTCGCTGGCACCGTGGAGGACGCCGCTGCGCGGATCACGCCAGATCCCCTGGTAACCACCGAAGTTGGTCCCGGTGGTTTCGACGATCCGGTGGCCGCGGCGCAGCAACTCCCGGCGGATTTCCGGCGATACGCCGCTTTCCAGGTGCAGCACGCCGCCATCGCTCATGATGGTGCCGGTCGGCTCCGATGAGCCGGTGTGGTGAAAACGGGGAGCATCTCCCGCCTCCTGCAGGTTCATGCCGAAATCCACGATATTCACGACGATCTGCACGTGCCCCTGCGGCTGCATGTCACCGCCCATGACGCCAAAGGCCATCAGGGGGGTGCCGGCCCGGCCCAGGAAGGCGGGGATGATGGTGTGGAAGGGGCGCTTGCCCGGCGCCAGGGCGTTGGGGTGGGCGGGGTCGAGGGCGAACTGGGCACCGCGGTTGTGCAGCCCGAACCCCAGCTCGGGAATGACGTAGCCGGAACCGAAACCGGTGTAGTTGGACTGGATCAGGGCCACCAGCATGCCGCTCGGGTCGGCAGTGGCCAGGAAGGTGGTGTCACCCTCGTCGA
Organism: Acidobacteriota bacterium; assembly: GCA_039961755.1. Lineage (GTDB taxonomy): Bacteria > Acidobacteriota > Thermoanaerobaculia > Thermoanaerobaculales > Thermoanaerobaculaceae > CALEVZ01. The sequence continues at coordinate 18,504 of JABRVY010000223.1, forward strand.
GGTGTGGGTTGCCGGGATCGATGGTCCGGGCGGCCCGCGTCATGTCGATGCGCTGGCTTTGCCGCCGTGCGTACTCCTTGCCGAGGAGCTGCTCCACCGACACGGCAGCAAAGCGCGGGTCGGCGTACAGGCGGGCGCGGTCCTCGTAGGCGAGCTTCTTGGCCTCCACCAGCAGGTGCCAGAAATCGGCGCTATCCCGCCCCATGGCCTTGAGGTCGAAGTGTTCCAGGATGTTCAGAATCTGCAATGCAGCCAGGCCTTGACCCGGCGGGGGAAGCTCCCACACCTGCCAGCCACGATAAGTGGTGGAGATGGGCTGGACCCAGTCGGAGGTGTGGGTGGCGAAGTCCTCGGGTGAAAAGAACCCCCCGTGGGCGCGGGAGAACGCCACGATGGCGGTGGCGATGGATCCCCGATAGAACGCGTCTCGACCGCCGCGGGCCAGGGTTTCCAGGGTGCGCGCCAGGGCGGGATTGGTGAACAGGTCACCCTCTCCGGGTGCCTCTCCCCCCGGCATGAACACCTCGGCAAAGCCCGGCTTGGCGGCGAAGAGCCGGGTCGCCCGTCGCCAGGCGCCGGCGATGATCTGGGGGACGGGAACCCCCTCCCGGGCGTAGGTGATGGTGGGCCGCAAGAGCTCCGCCATGGGCAGGCGGCCAAAGCGGGCGTGGAGGGCGAACCAGCCGTCCACACACCCCGGGACCGTCCAGGCGTAGGGGGAGTGGAGCGGGATGGTGCCGTCCTTCTCGGCCGGGATCCGTTCGATGGTGAGGGCTGCAGGGGCGCGTCCCGAGGCGTTGAGGCCATACAGGGAGTTCGTCTTGGGGTCCCACACCATCGCGAAGAGGTCGCCGCCCAGTCCGCAAGACACAGGCTCCATGAAGGCGAGGGCGGCGTTGACGGCGATCGCCGCATCCACCGCCGAGCCGCCGCGCTTGAGGACGTCGACCCCCACCTGGACGGCCAGGGGGTGCGCGGCGGCCACCATGCCATGCCGGGCCAGGGTCACCGAGCGCGTGGCGAAGGTCCGCCCCTCGGGCCGATCAGCTCCCCGCGCCGCGCCGGCGCACAACGCAGTTACCGCCGCCAGAGTCAGGAGTCCCCGCATGATCGCCTCCCGCTGCCAGTGTACTGCGGCTGCGGAGGGGCGCCGGGGCGAATCCAGGCTTGCTCTCGAGTGATGAGGCGCATGGCAATGGGGCTACAATGCCCTCGTTGAGATACCGATGTGGTCCGATAGAACCACCGTTCGAGTCCCGTTGGTGCTGATCGGCGCCGGCGCGGTGGGGGCCGGGGCCGCGCTGGTGCTGGCCATGGGGGCAGCCGTCCAGCGCGCCACCTTCGAGGGAAGTCTCGCGGCCGCCCAGGTTGCGGCGGTACACCTGAGCAACGCGCTGGAGACCCAGGCTCGGTCGGTCGAAGACCTGGCCGAGCTCGTCGAGGAAACCTCGTCGACAACTGACCGCGCCGCGCGATTGCGCACCTGGCTATCGATGCACCGGCTGGTTTTCTCCGGCCTCGCCCTGGTAGATCGTCAAACCGGCGATCTCGTCGAGATCCATCGGCCCAGGGGCAGCGTTGCCTTTGGCCCGGAGACACGGGAGCTGGCGACAACTGCCCTGGACCGCCGGGCCACCCTGAGTTTGCTGGTTTCGGGAGGGGGAGAAGGGACGCACGTTGTACTCCTGGCATCGCCCGTCCGCCACGGGAAGGATGGCGCCAGGAAGACCGAGGGCGCCCTGGTTGCCTGGGTGGATGCGTCCACCGTGGCCGGGGCCGCTCTGGAGGCCCTCGCCGCGGGAGGGGAGGCCACCGCGTTCGTCACCTCCAGGGGAGGGTCTTTGCTGGTGCGTGGCGCCCCGGCCGACTCCAGCCACACCGGGTTGACCTCGGAGAGCGACCCGGGGGAGATGGCCGAGCTCGCCGGCGTGGCCTTCGTCAATGGCTCGGCGACCAGGATCCTCTCCGAGGGGGGGCGAACCTCGCTGGCCGTGGCGGTCAGCTTCGAGGCCGCCGGCTCATCCTGGGTGGTCGGTCTGGCGAGGCCCTGGCGTCTGAGCATGGGCGAGGCGGGCAAGTTCGTCCTGATGGCGGCGTTGGGGGTGGTGGTCTTCTTTGCCGGGGCGGCAGGCGTGGTTGCAGGGGTGCGCCGAGCTGAGACGCGCACGCTCGACCAGGCGGAAGAGCTCAGTCGGTGGCGTGCCACCGCCGCAGCAGCCAGCCGCGAGGCGTGGCGGCGGGCCCTGTTGGGGATGCCCGGTGCTGCGGTGCTGGAACTGCAGGGCACGAGAGTGGTGGAAGCCAACGCGCGGGCGGTGCGTTCGCTGGGGATGGACAGCGCGGAGGCGCTGGCCGGTCGGGATCTTCTCGAGTTGGTGGTGGCCGATGAGCGGGAGCAATTTGCCCGGTTTCTTGCCCAGCAGCCGCCTCCGGGGGGCGACGAGAAGGCGGTCACGGTGCATCTCGAAGTTCCGGGCTCGGGCAGGAAAGTGGTCGAAGTGCGCCGACTACCTGCTCCCGGAGAAGGGCAGGGCGGTGCCATCCTCCTCACCTGGCGGGATGCCACGGTCAGAGAACGGGGCGAAGCGCTGTCCCGAACTCTCGCCTCGGTGATGCACGTTCCGGTGCTCTTCGTCGACCCGTCCGGTACCATTGTCTGGAGTAATCAGGCATTCGATGAGACGGCCCGGCGACTGGGGTTGGCGGGCAAGGACCCCCTCGAAGCGTTCGGTTCCAGGGAGCGCCGGCTACTGCGGATCATGTTCGGCGCCGCGCTGCGCGGCAAGAGTTCGGACCGACTCCTGCCCTTGAGCCTGGGGACGGGTAGGGAGCTGGCGGTGGCCTTGCGCGTGGCACCGGTGGTGGCGGCCGGCCAGGTGTTCGGAGTTGTCTTTGCCGGCCAGGAGGTTCGCGGCGCTCCCCCCGGAGCGGTGTCGCTGGCCCCGGAGCACCGTGCGGAGGCGCTGGCCCAGCTCGCTGCGACACTTTCCCATCGTCTGAACAATGACCTGCAGGCCCTTCAGGGTCGTATCGCCGCCGCTCGCCTGGCGGGGAGCCAGGTGACAGTGGAGGAGATAGTGGCCCAGCTGCAGGCTTCGGCGCGGGAGCTGCAGCGCTTCGTCAGCGTGTGCCGGCGGTCGGGCGCTGCTCTGCGGCCGGTCCGGTTGTCGGTGCTGCTGGATGGTTGGAGGGAGTCGGCCTCGCCCAGAGTCCCCCCCGGCGTGCGCCTGGTGTTCAACTCCGAGGTGACGGAGGACCGCGTCATCGTGGACTCGCAGCAGGTGCAATCGTTTCTCGATTACGCTCTGGTGGCTGCAACCCGCGTACTCGAGGGGGAGGGGGGAGCCGTGAGCGTGGCGGTGGAGCGAGGCGTGACTCCTGGCACGGTGCGGCTCTCCGTGCGCGACACCGGCGGCGAGTCTGGCGAGTGGAACGTGAGGTCACACGAGGGGTTGCCCGACGCCTTGGCGCGGGAGGCGGTGCTGGCGGTGGCGCAGCTGGTGGCCGAGCGGCACGGCGGGGCGGCAGGCTGGCGGAGAACGGCAGGGATGGGCTCTCACGTCTGGCTGGATCTGCCGCTCCGGGTTGGTGCGGTGGCCGAGGAGGGATCGCCGCCGCGAGAACGCCGGGCTGGCGTGGTGCTGGTGGCCGACGATGAAGAGGCGGTGCGCAGCAGTCTGGCAGCCGCCCTGCGAGAAGAGGGCTTCGTCGTGGATGAGGCGAGCAACGGCCGGGAGGTCGTGGATCTGGTGCTGGCGGCACCCCAGCGCTACGCCCTGGTGGTCCTCGACGTCGTCATGCCAGTCCTGGATGGTCGCGAGGTGCTTCGCCGTCTGAAGGAAGAGGTGCCTGCGCTGCCGGTGCTGTTGTGCACGGGGTATGAATCCGGAGCGGAGGAGGCGAGCGGCGGTGCGGGGGTACTCGTGAAGCCATTTTCGCTGGAGGCCTTCGTGGAACGGGTGCGCGCCTGCACCGGCACCTCGGCATCAGTGGTGATAGGATAAATTGGTGAGGATTTATACCAGGACTGGGGACGACGGTTCCACCGCTTTGGCTGACGGCACCAGGGTTTCCAAGAGCTCGGCGAGGGTCTGGGCCTACGGGGAGGCCGACGAACTCAACGCGGTGCTGGGGTTGTTGCGTGCCGAGAGCCTTCCCGCGGAAACTGACGAGTTTCTGGCTCGGGCGCAGTCGTGCCTCTTCTCGATCGGGACCTGTCTGGCGGATCCAGAGGGAAGGCTCTCCTTCGATCGAGACGCCGTTCGCCCGGATTGGGTGGAGACCTGGATCGATGCCATGGAGCGCCAGCTTCCCCCACTGCGAAACTTCATCCTCCCGGGAGGGTCGCGCCCGGCGGCTCTGGCGCACCTGGCCAGGACCACCTGTCGGCGGGTCGAGCGACGGGTCGTGGCGCTGGCCGGCAACGCCAGCGGCGAAGGGGTGGTTGGGGTCGTGCCGTTTCTCAACCGTCTCTCTGACGCGCTCTTTGTCCTCGCGCGCTTTCTCAACCGGCTCGCCGGCGTCGAAGACGTGGTCTGGCGCGGCCGCAACTAGTCATCGTCAGGGTATGGAACCACGCTCAGGGCCTGGGATGGCTGGGTACTCGGTGAGCGGGCGAGGGGTGGTTGCGGGCCGATCGCCGGGTGGGCAGGAACGCTCGAGGCGGGAGCTCGCTTTCCCTCCGCCTGCGCGGGTGGCCCGATGACCTCGGTGACGGTGCCCGAAAAGTGGCGCGCTGCCATTGCCGGCAGTCTGGAGGAGAACTTCCGCTACCTGGCGGAGCGGCTCGCGATCCACGTCACGGCACGGGGGGACACCGTGTCGCTGGACGGCGATCCGCGCGGTGTGGGGATCGCCCAGAAGGTCATCGAGGAACTCGCCGCCTTGGCCACCACCGGCTTCGCCGTGGGCAAGCAGGAGTTCCAGACGGCGCTGCGGGTTCTGGAGGAGGACCCGGGAGCGGACCTCAAGGCATTCTTCACCGATGCGCTGATTCCGGACGCTGTCAAGCGGCTGGTGGTCCCGCGAAACCTGAAACAGAGACTGTTCCTGCAGACCGTCAACCGGGAGGATATCGTCTTCGCCATCGGACCGGCGGGCACCGGCAAGACCTACCTGGCCGTGGCGATGGCCGCGGCAGCCCTGGCCGAGCGGCGGGTGAAGCGCATCGTCCTGACCCGGCCCGCCATCGAGGCGGGGGAGAGGCTCGGCTTCCTGCCGGGGGACATGGTGGAGAAGGTCAACCCCTACCTTCGTCCGGTGTACGATGCGCTGTACGATATTCTGGGGTATGACAAGGTGGCGCGTCATATCGAGCGCGGGGTGATCGAAATCGCACCGCTGGCTTTCATGCGCGGCCGCACCTTGAACGATGCCTTCACCTTGCTGGACGAGGCCCAGAACACGACTCCAGAACAGATGAAGATGTTCTTGACTCGCATGGGCTTTCACTCGAAGACCGTGATCACGGGGGACGTCACCCAGGTGGACCTGCCGGCCGACCGATTGAGCGGTCTGGTCCACGCCCGGCAGATTCTGGAAGGAATCAACGGGATTTGCTTCTTCGACTTCACCAAGGAGGATGTGGTCCGGCACCGACTGGTTCAGAAGGTGGTGGACGCCTACGAGAGGTTCGCAGGGGAGAGGCTTCACAACGGCTCGTGACCGAGAAGAAACCTTTGAGTGGAAAAAAGTTGGCGGCGCGCCTGGCGGTCCGGCGGGGGGAGTGGGTGCACCTCCGGCGGCGGGTGCTGGGACGGCTGTGGCTGTGGCTTCTGGTGTTCGTGGTGGCCGGCACGGTGACTGTCTCCCCTCGCCGAGTGGCCCGCGTTCCGGCGCTGGAGTCGGGCGAGATTGCCCCCGTGGATGTGGTGGTGGATCGTGACACCGCGCTCCCGGATGCCGAGTCGACGGAGCAGCGGCGCCAACGCGCCGCTGCCGAGGTGCTGCCGGTGTGGGTGCTGGACCCCGGGGCGGCAGCGGCAGTGGTGGAGCGCCTGGCGGCGCTGTTTGCGGCGGGTGCGGCGGATGCCTCGGGGGGAGCGCAGGAACTTGCCCAGCGGCTGAGCGAGGCCTCCGGCCTGGTGGTGAAGGCCGACGAGGCGCGAGTGCTGCGCCAGGCGCGCTTCAGCGAGGAGCTAGCGGCGGTCTTGGCCGACATCGTGCAGCGGCTGTACCGCCAGGGGGTGGTGGCGGATCGAGGGGAGTTGCTGCAGAGCAGCGACCGCGGCATTGTCGTGCGCACCGTTGGCCACGAGGGCGAGAGCCGCGAGCTCGATCTGTACCGGTACGTGGACACGCACTCGCTCCCCGAGGTGATCGAGCAGCGGCTGGCGGCAGAGCCGGTGGTGGCGAGGGCGTGGCGGGGGCCGCTGGCCGCCCTGCTGGCGCGGTCGATGCCCCCCAACCTGGTGATGGACCGGGGGGAAACCCTGGGGCGGAGGCTGCGCGCCGCCTCCGAGGTGGAAGAGGTGGTGGTCAACTTGCCGCGCGGTCGCATCCTGGTGCGGCGCGGCGATGAGGTGACCCCCCAGGCGGCGCGGTTGATCAACGCGCTGGCGGCGCGGGCGGCTTCGACGCCGGTCCTGCTGCCCCGTCTGGGGGTGCTGCTGCTGCTGGGGCTGATGGCGGCGGCCTGGATAATCTACCTGCGCCGGCTGGTACCGTCGCCGGAAGACTACCGGGTCCGGTTCGGCTCGGTGGCCTTGCTGACCGTGGGCATCGCCATACTCCTGCGCGGCTTCGCCTTCCTCGCCGGGGGGGTGGCCGCCAGCGTGATCCGCGAGCCGTTCGGTCAGGTTGACGTCTATCTTCCGGCCCTGCCCCATGCGGTCGGGCCAATGTTGGCCGGGTTGATGTTCGGCCTGCCGGACGCCGTCCTGTTCGCCGCCATGCAGGCCGTGCTGGTGGCGCTGATGCTGGGCGGAGACGCCGGGCTGGTGGTCTTTGCGTTGATCTCCGGGGTGGCGGCCGCGTTCGCCTCTCAGGGCATGAAGGAACGCAACGTCCTGGCGAGGGTCGGGGTGGCGGTTGCCGGCGTCAACGCCTTCGCGGTGGTGGCGCTGGCGCTGGCGCGGGGCAACGTGGACGAGCCGGCGGTGCTGGCGGCCAAGGCGGCGGCGGGCGCGGTTGGGGGGTTGGTGGCGGCAGCGCTGGCCAGCTTTCTGGTGCCGGCGTTCGAATCCTTGACGGGCACCATCACCGATATCCGGCTGCTCGAGCTGTCAAACCCGAACTTGCCGCTTCTCAAGAAGTTGGCGACGACGGCGCCGGGTACGTTCCAGCACTCGCTGGCGATGGCCAACCTGGCGGAGGCGGCGGCGGAGGCCATCGGCGCCAACCCGCTGCTGGCCCGGGTCTGCTGCTACTACCACGATATCGGCAAGGTGGTCAAACCCGAGTATTTCGTCGAGAATCAGCGGGGCGAGAACCCCCACGACCACCTGACCCCCTGGATGTCGGCCCTGGTGGTGTCCAACCACGTCAAGGCGGGGTTGGAGCTGGCCCGCGAGCACCGGCTGCCCGAGCCGATCCGCGAGGCCATCACCACCCACCACGGCACCAAGCTCATCAGGTACTTCTACTCCCGGGCCAAGGAGCTGGAGGACCCGGACCACGGCGAGGTGCAAGAGACGGAGTTTCGCTACCCCGGCCCCAAGCCGCGCAGCAAGGAGATGGGAGTGATCATGCTGGCGGATGCCGTGGAGGCCGCCGCGCGTACCCTGCAGGAACCTACCCCGGGCCGCATCCAGGGGATGATCGACATGATCATCAAGAACATGCTGGAGGATGGTCAGCTGGACGAGTGCGAGCTGACTCTCAAGGACATCGAAAAGATCAGCGCCGCCTTCTTCTGGGTGTTGACCAACTCCTTCCACGGCCGGGTGGATTACCCGGGGTTCGAGTTCAACCGGCGGCGCCGTGGCTGAGCGGCCCACCGTGGTGTTTACCTGGGCGCGTCGCCCGGTGAGAGGCACGGCGGCGGAGCTCCGGCGCGTTGCTCATCACGTGCTGGAAAAGCTGGGTGTCGAGACCGGCGAGGTGGGGGTGTTGGTCAGCAGCGACGCGGCGATCCATTCCCTCAACCGCAGCTTCAGAGGGGTAGATCGCCCCACCGATGTGCTGGCCTTTCCGGCCGGCGAGAGCCAGCCCGATGGTCCCCCGTATCTTGGCGACATTGCCATTTCCCTGGACACGGCGCGGCGGCAGGCGGCGGCGGCGGGAGTGGCTGAGATACAGGAGCTGGCGACCCTGCTGGTGCACGGCCTGCTGCACCTCCATGGTTTCGATCACGAGCGCGACGGAGGAGAGATGATGGCGCTGGAGATGTCCCTGCGCCGGGAGCTGGGGCTGTGAGGGAGGCGATCGTTGCGTGGCTCGCTAACCCGGTGACCGGTGTCCTTCTCGCCGGGTTCTGGCTGGTGGTCCTGATCGCCGTGGCCACCGGCGTGGCGGGGGTAATTCGCACCGGAGGTATCCAGGTGATGGGGTTACTGTCAGCCAGACCTTCGCTGCTGCCCGGATACCCCCGGCGAGGGCACCTCTACCCGCCTCTGGTGCTGTTTCTCCTGGCAGTTTTGGGCGGCGTCATGATGGGCTGGGCGGCGTCCCTGATGTGGCTGGTGGACGCCGTGCACCTGACGCCGGCGGTGGCGGCGATCATCGCCCTGGCCGGGTGGGGCCTGGCGATCGCCGTGGCCGCAGGGATAGCACGCGGGGATTTCGCCGAGGGGCTGGCCCACGCCGTGCTGGTAATGATCCGACCGGCGGCGCCACTGCTGACTCGCCTGGTGCCGGCGGGGGCGGGGGAGGGTGAGTCGACGGCGAACGAAGACGAGGACGACGACGAGGAGGAGCTGGACGAGCACGAGGTGAAGGCGTTCATCGGCGCCGGCGAGGCGGCGGGCATCCTGGAACGGGAGGATGCGGAGCTCATCGCCTCGGTGGTGGAGCTGGCCGACACCGTGGCGCGGGAGATCATGACCCCCCGTACCGATATCGTCGCCGTGCCGGTCAACAGTGAGTTCGAAGATCTGCAGAACGCCTTTGTCTCCTCGATGTTTACCCGGCTGCCGGTGTACCGCGACACCCTCGACCGCATCGAGGGGTTGCTGCACGTCAAGGATGTGTTCAAGGCCGCCGCCGCCGGACGGCGACCGTCGGCGGGTGAACTGCTTCGCCCGGTGCCGGTGGTTCCCGAGACCAAGCCCCTGCGCGATCTGCTGCGCGAGTTCCAGGCCGAGCGGCAGCAGCTGGCGGTGGTGGTGGACGAGTACGGCGGCACCTCCGGCATCGTCACCCTGGAGGACGTGCTCGAGGAAATCGTCGGGGAGATCCAGGACGAACATCAGGCGGAGCTCCCGGAGGTGGAGGAGGAGCCCGACGGGTCGTTCCTGATCGCGGGTGGGGCGCATGTGGAAGTGCTCGAAAGGGTCTTCGGCGTCGAGGTGGGCGAGGTGGACTTCGATTCCGTTGCCGGTCTGGTGCTCGACCGCCTGGGTCACTTGCCGAGAGCCGGTGAAACCATCACCTGGAAGTCGCTGCGGCTGGAAGCGGTGGAGGTGGACCGGCGGCGGCTGAAGCGCGTGCGGGTGACGCGCATCGCCGAGTGAGAGGGAGTATGGGTCGAGCCGGGACCGTCGCTCTGCTGGGGCGGCCCAACGCAGGGAAGAGTACGCTCGTCAACACTCTGGTCGGCGAGAAGGTGGCGATTGTCTCCCGGCGCCCGCAGACCACCCGGCACCGCATCACGGCGGTGTGGACGGTGGAGGAAGGGCAGGCCATCCTCTTCGACTTGCCGGGTGTCCATAAACCGCTGCACCGTATGAACGTCCAGATGATGCACGTGGTGCGCGACACCCTCGCCGAGGTGGATCTGGTGCTGCAACTCTTCGATGCGGCGGTGGCCACTGGCGGCGGAGAGGACTACCTGGCCGGGCTGATGGAGCCGGTGACGACCCCGGCGATTCTGGTGCCCACCAAGCTGGACCTGGTGGATGACCCTGACATCCTGGCAAGGCGGGTCGCCTTCTTTACCTCGCGGCGCAGCTATGCCGGGGTGGTGCCGGTGTCGGCGCTGCGCCGCCAGGGCCTGGAGGAGCTGCGCGCAGCCATCTTCGCTCAGCTGCCGGAGGGGGAGCCGCTGCTGGATCCCTCGCTGACCACCACCCAGAGCGAGCGCTTCTTCGTGGCGGAGCTGATCCGCGAGGCGGCGCTGGCCAGGGTGGGGCAGGAGCTGCCCTACGCCATGGCCGTTCATCTCCGCCACTTCGAAGAGGAGGAGGGGGAGGGCGGCACCTTGTTGCGGGTGTTCGCCGATCTGGTGGTGGAACGGGAGGGCCAGAAGTCGATCCTCATCGGCGCGGGCGGGAAGATGATCAAGGCCATCGGCGTGGCGGCGCGGCGGCGCCTGGAGACGCTGCTGAACGTGCGGGCGTGGCTCGACCTGCGCGTCAAGGTGCGCCCCGGCTGGCGCGAGCAGGGCCATTTCCTGGCCGAGCTGGAGCCCCTGGAGGTGGCCTGGACGCCACCCGAGGGGGAGCGATGATCACCGTTTTCGTGGTCGCCGAGTGTCCCCATTGCGCCGCGCTGATCGCTGACCTCGAAAGGCGCCACGTGGGCTACCGCTGCGTCGACCTGCGGCGGGAGTCCGGCCGCCTGGAGGAGCTCAAGCGGCTTACCTGGGAGCGGCGGCTGCCCGTGGTCGTCGATCACGAACGCTGCTCGGTGGGGTTCTGCGGCGGGTCCAGCACCTGGCTGGAGCTGGGGTTGGAGGGGTAGGCGCACGCTCTGTCCCTCTCGTGGCGGGGCGTTGGAGCGCTTCACGTCCTTCGACTATACTGACCGACCTGAAGGAGGCCAGGTGGGCATGGCGGATCATGGGGACCTGCACACACGGGTGAAGCGCCTGATCATTGAGCGGCTGCAGCTGGAAGGGATGACGCCGGCGGATATCGATGACGCCGCGCCGCTGTTCGGCGATGGGCTGGGGCTGGACTCCATCGATGCCCTGGAGCTGGTCATCGGCATCGAAAAGGAGTTCGGGGTGCGGATCCAGGACGAGGATGTGGGGAGCAAGGCGTTCGCCTCCGTCAATGCCCTGGTCGACTTCCTGCGAGGAGCCGGCGTAGGTGAACCCGCGTAGCGCCGTGCCCCATGGTTTCCCGTTTCGACTGGTGGATTCCGTCGACCGCGATGCGAGTCCGGGACGCGTGACGATTTCTTTGAGTACGAATGGCTTCTATTCCAGGGGGCAGGCCTGGTCGGCACCCCTTGTGGCCGAGGCCCTCGCCCAGGGAATAGCGCTGGCCCAGGGTCTCGGTGAGGGGGCTCGGGCGCGCCTGGTCGCCCTTCACGGGGTGCGGCTGCTGCAGCACGTCGTTGCCGGAGATCGGCTGCGGGTGGAGTTTCGCGAGGAGGGTGGCCTGGGAAATCTGCGTCGCTTTTTCTGCCGGGCGCTGCGCGCCGGAGCGCCGGTGGCGGAGGCGACAGTCAGCGTAGCGAGCTGAGGGGCCGTGTCCGTCCCGAGGGTCCCGGCTGCTGGGTCGTGCAGCTGCGCCTCGGGGGAGCCGAGGGGTGGACGTACTGGTGCCGGCGGTGGAGCGAAGGGCACAGGCAAGAAGGAGGGGTAGCAATGCACACGAAGCGGGAAGTCGAGCAGGGTGTGACGATTCTGAAAGTGAGCGGGCAGGTCACGCTGGGCGAGTCGGCCAAGCAGTTCGCTGCGGCGTTGCAAGACGTCCTGGACGAGAGTCAGGGGGGCGTGGTCATCGATCTGGCCGATATCGACTACGTCGACTCCACCGGCATCGGTGAACTGGTGGGGTACCTCCAGAAATTCACCCGATCCGGCAGGAAGCTGGTGCTCTTGCAGCCGCACCAGCGGATCGAGGCCTTGCTGAAGCTCACTCGCCTGGACACCGTATTCCCCATTTTCCGGGAGCGGCAGGAGGCGATCCTGCACGCAGGTGCACCAGCTTCCTGATTCGGGCTTGCTGAAATCGTCAAGTTGCGGGACGAGGGTCGGCGACGGGCGTCGCCGATTTGGGACTACCGGGAACAGCGGATTTCACTTTGCCCCGAGATCTGGGGTGGTGCGAAAGGGGGGACTCGAACCCCCATGGGCGTGAGCCCACAGCGTCCTGAGCGCTGCGCGTCTACCTATTCCGCCACTTTCGCACGCGCCGGAAGGAGTCTACCGAGGCGAGCCGGAGCTGTCAACAAAGAGGGTGTCCGCGGCGTATGATCGGGGGGATGGACGACACCGCAAAGCTGCACCGGCGAGCGGTCCTCGCGGCACTGCGCGAGCGCCGCAGCGAGGGGGCAACGCTGGCGTTTCTCGAGCGAGAACTGGCGGTGGAGCGATCGCTCCTGCGCCAGCTTCTCGAGGAGGCGGAGCAGCGAGGCGAGGCGGTTTCCTCGGACCGGGGGCGTTGGGTGGCGGTGGAGTTCACCGACTACTGGGCGGGCACCCTGCGGATGACCGTCCGGGGTTTCGGGGTGTTGCGGGGGGACGATGAGGCCATGGCGAGCATCGTCATTCCCCCCGAGGAGCTGGGCACCGCCATGGATGGCGACCTGGTGCTGGTGCACCTCACCCCTCGCCGCTCCCGCGGCGGCGGGGCGGCAGAGTGCCTGGCTCGTGTTGTGAAGGTCCTGCAGCGCCGCCGGCCGACCCTGGTGGGCCGTTTTCGGGCAGATCCCCGCCGGCCATGGGTGGAGCCCTACTCCAGACGCATGGGGGCGCGTCTGGAGCTGGAAAGCGGGGTGGAGCTCATGCCCCGCGATGGCGAGTTCGTCGAGGTGGCGGTCAGCGAGTTCGCCGACGGGAAACCGGTGGCCGGGAGGCTCATCCGTCGGCTGGGGGCGCCCCAGGAGGCCGGGGTGGACGAAGAGGTGGTGCTGGCCGACCTGGCGATCCCCGTCGACTTCCCCCCGGCAGCCGAGGTAGAGGCGAGGGAGCTGCCGCTCGAGGTGACCGCCCACGACCTCGAAGGACGCAGTGACTTCCGCGGCCACCCCGCGGTGACCATCGATGGCGAGACGGCCCAGGACTTCGACGATGCGGTGGTGGCGTTCCCGGCGCCCGATGGGGCGGTGGAGGTGTTCGTCCACATCGCCGATGTCTCCCACTACGTGCGTCCCGGCTCCGCCCTCGACGCGGCGGCCAGGGAACGGGGAACCAGCGTCTACCTGCCCGGTCGCGCCGTGCCAATGTTGCCGGAGAGACTGTCCAATCACCTCTGCTCCCTGCTCCCCAACGAGGATCGGCTGGTCTTTTCGCTGCGGTTTCTGGTCACTCGGGACGGGGCGCTGGAAGGGTACCGCGCCGTGCGGTCGGTGTTCCGCTCCCGGCGTCGCTGCACCTACACCGAGGCGTTCCGCTGGCTGGAGGAGGGCAGCTGGCCCGCCGACCTGCCCGAGGAGGTCAGGGCATCCCTGCTGCTGCTGGACGAGGCGGCCCGGCGCCTCGGCCGCCGGCGGCAGCAGCGGGGTGCCATCGATTTCGACCTGCCGGTACCGGAGATCCTCCTGGATCCGGATGGCTTCATGACCGGCGTGGTGGCGGCCGAGCGCAACCGGGCCCATCGACTCATTGAAGAGCTCATGCTGGCCGCCAACGAATGCGTCGCTCGCCTGCTCGTCTGGGGGCGACAGCCCGCCGTCTTCAGGGTCCACGAGCGGCCCTCCGCGGGCAAGCTGGCCGAGTTGCACGTGGTGCTGGAAGAGTTCGGCGTGTCCTTGAAGGGAAACCTGGAGGAGCTGCCGCCGCGGGAGCTGCAGCGGGTGCTGGCCGCCATCGTCGGCCGGCCGGAGGAGCGCCTGCTGCAGACCCTTCTGCTGCGTTCCCTGGCCCGCGCCGCCTATCACGTCGAGTGCAAGGGCCACTACGCCCTCGCCACCGACTTCTACTTGCACTTCACGTCGCCCATCCGCCGCTACCCGGACCTGGTGGTGCACCGCTGCCTGCAGCGTTTGCTCACCGGCACCCTGCCGGCGGGTCACGAGCGCGAGCAACTGCTGGGAGAGCTGGAGGACATCGCCCAGCACAGCTCCTTCACCGAGCGGCGGGCGGAGGAGGCGGAGCGGGAGGTGGTGCGCTGGAAACAGGCGGAGTACATGCGCTCCCGGATCGGCGAGGAGTTCACCGGTCACGTCAGCGGAGTGACGGCGTTCGGGCTGTTCGTGCAGCTGGCGGAGGTGTTCGTCGAGGGTCTGGTGCATGTGTCGGCGCTGAAGGATGACTTCTACCGTTACGACGAGAACGCCCACCGGCTGGTGGGGCAACGGCACGGGCGAGTGCTGCGGCTGGGGGACGCACTGCGGGTGCGGGTGCGCGGTATCAACGACGAGCGCCGGGAGGTGGAGCTGGAGCCGGTCCTGCCGCCGTTGCCCGGGGTCGGTCCGGGGGGAGAGCCGCGGCAGCGCCGAGGCCGGCGCGGCGCCGTTCCCGCCGGGGAGCCACGGCGGTCGGAACGCCAACCGGTGCGACGGCGGCCCTCGGGCCGTCGAACCGCGAGGCGGTCCTGAGCGCGCTCGTTCGAGATCTGGTTCATCGGCAGTTGACAGGTTCGAACCCGCTCGCCATACTCCCCGCGCCTGGCGTGCCCAGGTAGCTCAGTTGGTAGAGCAGGGGACTGAAAATCCCCGTGTCGGCGGTTCAATTCCGTCCCTGGGCACCATACCTGCCAGGTATTCAGCCTGCGCAGTCTCGATCCTTGAGATCCTCGGGTTATCAGCGGGCTACCAGATCATCCCCTCGAAGCTCGACAGCGACACGCGCTGGACCGGTAACGCGTACCTGCCAACCACTGGCCCTCGCTCCGGTGGCCGGAGTGGCAGATCTGGTGCGGGGCTACCATGGAGGAGGAGGGAGGACCCTGTGTCGCGGACGCCCGCCGACCTGATCGGTCGCGTGGAGGGCGGCGAGCGGCCGTCCGAGGGCGAGCTCCTGCGAGCGCTTCGCTCGGCGAGCTGCCCGGCGCGCCTGGTGGCGGTGCTGGAGGGGTGCCGGTGGGTGCGCGGGGCCCGCCGCGTGATGGCGATCATCCTGCGCCACCCGGCCTGTTCCGTTTCCTTTGCCGTTGACGCGGTAGGG
>JABRVY010000224.1:0-48393 GCA_039961755.1 Acidobacteriota bacterium
CCCCCGAATCACCACCTTGACCCCGGCCTCCCCAGCCCGACGCAGCACCTCGCAGCACTCCTCCGCCGTGGCCGGGGTCACCACCCCGTCGGGTAGCTGCAAGCCTCGCCCACTGCGCAGCGCCACCAGGTCGGGAAACGACTGCCCGGCGGCGTGTCGCAACCGCACCGCGTCGCCGGTCTCCACCGCAACGCCCAACTCGGGAAGGGGCCGCGGCGGCGGCAGCTCCAGCTCTCTCTCTTCCCTCACCGCCAGGGGTGTTCCGGTCCCGACCCGCTCGGCCAGCCACTGGCCCGCGAGGGGCGGTAGGGCTGCAAACTCCCCCTCCCAGCCCCAGCCATTCCAACGCCTGATTCGCGAAGTCATCGTTGCATTCTACCGCCTGATTGCGAGAGGCGGCTTTCCTCCACGGGTCGCCCGTGACCCCCTCGCCATCGCCCGAGGAGTGGTGTTGTCCCGCTGTCCTCGAGGCTTCGCCACCGGTCACGGACAGGGAGCTGTCCGCGTCGTCGTGAAGTGCGCCTGGATTCGATTTTCGGAACCCCGGGGCGGCCTCGACCGATGCCAGGTCTCCATCGAGGCAAATGCCCTCCGGAAAACCGCCACATCTGGTCGGGGAATTTGCGGTCCAGAAACCCCGTCGATCCTGGAGGCGTCGTTGGGATTCATCGCCGCGGGTGGGATGCACCGAGGGGGACTGAAAAGCGACCCTCGAGGCGTCGTTCGCGACGGCCACCGCCATCCCCAGGAAAGGGGAGAAGGCTGCACCGGGTACCCGCTCTACCGCCCGCGGGCACGCTCCAGTCGGCGGCGATCCCGTTTTTCTGGGCGACCGCAGCCCGGCGGCGGGGCCGGGGGTGGCGCCAGTCGATCGAGCAGGCGCCGCTGGCGCTCGCCCTCGGTTTCCGGCGGCGTGACGTCCTCGTACAGCTCCCTCGCCTGCGCCTTGGCGATGTGAGTGGAGGCGAGCCCGCGCACCACCAGCTGGCGCTGCCGGCCCCCCGGCCAGCTCACCACCAGCCGATCTCCCGGCCGCACCAAACGGTGGGGCGTGGCGCGCTGGCCGTTGACCTCCACCCTCCCGGCCAGGCACAGCTCCTTGGCCTGGGAGCGCGTGCGCGCCAGGCACGCCACGTCGAGCCACACATCCAGCCGAACGCCTTCGCCCACGCAACCAGTCTACCTGGAGAGCCCTCGCCGCCCCAGGGCAGGGCCACCACCAGCGCTTGACGGACCTGCTATCCATGCCGCGAGGGGCGTATGATGACAGACTCCATGGGGATCGGGCTTGCCGTGCTGGCGGCGGTGGTGGCCGCAACCGTGCTGGGGGGGGCACTGCCGCTGCGCTTCGAGCGCCACTCGCGCCTGTTCCTTTCGTTTTCGGCCGGCACCCTGGTGGCGCTGGCGCTGCTGGAACTCATCCCCCACGGCCTGCACGGCGCCGAAGATCCCCACCCGCGCCTGCTGTGGGTGCTGGCTTCCTTCGTCGTCACCATGCTGGCCGACAAGCTGCACGTCCTGCATCCCCACGAGCACGGGATGGACGCCTCCTGCCCGGCGGAGGAGCACGTCCACTCCCCGTTGGCCATGCACGGCGCCATCGGCCTGCTGATCCACTCGACGGTGGACGGCTTCGCCCTGGCGGCGGCGCAGCGGGAGTCGCTGGCGGCGGCGCTGGCTGTGGGGCTGGCGCTGGCGGCCCACAAGCTCGCCGATGGGTTGACCACGGTATCGCTCGTCCTCTCCCACCACCACCGGCGCCGCCAGGCGGTGGTCATGCTGGCCGGCAACGCGGCGCTGCTGGTGGTCGGGTTCGCCCTGGGCATGGCGCTGCCGCTGGAGGCGCACCACCTGGGCACGCTGCTCCTGATCATGGCGGGTTTCTTTCTGTACCTGGGGGCCAGCGACCTTTTACCGGCCGTCACCCACCCCCGCTGCCGCAAGCGCGACGTGCTGGCCACCGCCCTGGGTATGGCGGCGGTGGCGGCGGTGTCCCTGCTGGCCCACCACTGACCGCCACCGCGGCGTGAACGGCCCTCGCGCCGGAACCAGGTATCTACCCCCGCCGCTCACATCTTGTAGATCTGCTGGGCGCGCAGTTGCTTCAACCGGTCACGCAGTTGCGCCGCCTCCTCGAACTCCAGCCGCCGCGCCGCCTCCTTCATGCGTCGTTCCAGTTCGGCGATGAGCTTGGCGAGGGAAGCAGCGTCGGTGACCTCGCCCTCGGCCAGGCGCGGCGCCTCGACGTTGACCTCGTAGTAATCGAGATTGGAGAGTTGCACGAGCGGGCTCGAGATGTCCTTGACGATGGAGCGCGGTTCGATGCCGTGCTCCCGGTTGAAGCGCTCCTGCACCGCTCGCCGTCGCCGCGTCTCGTCGATGGCGCGCTGCATGGAGTCGGTGATGTGGTCGGCGTACAGGATGGCCGTGCCGTTGATGTGGCGAGCGGCGCGGCCCATGGTCTGGATCAGAGAGGTGGTGGATCTGAGGTAGCCCTCCTTGTCGGCGTCCAGGATCGCCACCAGTGACACCTCGGGCAGATCGAGCCCCTCCCGCAGCAAGTTGATGCCCACCAGGACGTCGAAGATGCCCCGGCGCAAATCGGTGAGGATGACGGTGCGCTCCAGCGTGTCGATCTCCGAGTGCAGATAGCGCACCCGCACCCCCAGTTCAGCCAGGTAGGAGGTGAGGTCCTCGGCCATGCGTTTGGTCAGGGTGGTGACCAGGACCCGCTCTCCCCGACCCACCCGCTCGCGGATGCGCGCCAGGAGATCGTCCACCTGCCCCTCCGCCGGGCGCACCTCCACCACCGGGTCGAGCAGCCCGGTGGGTCGCACCAGTTGCTCCACCACGTCCTCGCCCGACTTCTGGATCTCGTAGGCGGCCGGGGTGGCCGACACGTAGAGCACCTGGTGGATGCGCGCCTCGAACTCCTCGAAGGTGAGGGGGCGGTTGTCGAGGGCCGAGGGGAGGCGGAAGCCGAACTCCACCAACGTCTCCTTGCGGGAGCGGTCGCCGAAGTACATCCCCCGCACCTGGGGCACGGTGACGTGGGACTCGTCCACCACCAGCAGCCAGTCGTCCGGGAAGTAATCCAGCAGGGTGGGCGGTGGCTCGCCCGGGCGGCGCCGGGTGAGGTGGCGGGAGTAGTTCTCGATCCCCGGGCAGTAGCCCAGCTCCCGCAGCATGTCCAGGTCGAACAGGGTGCGCTGGGAAAGGCGCTGGGCCTCCAGGAGCTTGCCCGCTGCCTCAAGCTGTGCCACCCGCTCGTCCAGCTCGGCGCGGATGTCGGCCACCGCCTCCTCGAGCACGGGGCGCGACACCACGTAGTGGGAGGAGGGGTAGATGGGCACGCGGTCCTCTACCTTCTCCAGGACGACGCCCCGCAGCGGATCGATGCGACTGATCCGCTCCACCGCTCTCCCCCAGAACTCCACTCGCACTGCATGATCGTCGTAGGGTGGATAGATCTCCAGCACATCGCCCCGCACCCGAAACGCCCCCGGCACCAGGTCCAGCTGGGTGCGCTCGTACTGCATGGCCACCAGCTGGCGCAGCACGGCGTCCATCCCCGGCTCGCTGCCGGGCTCCAGCAGCAGCAGCATGCCGTAGTACGCCGCCGGGTCGCCGAGGCCATAGATGCACGAAACCGACGCGATGATCACGATGTCCCGCCGCTCGAACAGGGAGCGGGTGGCGGACAGGCGCAGGCGGTCGATCTCCTCGTTGATGGAGGTTTCCTTCTCGATGTAGGTGTCCGAGGAGGGCACATAGGCCTCGGGTTGGTAATAGTCGTAGTAGGAAACGAAGTACTCCACCGCGTTGTCCGGAAAAAACGTCTTGAACTCCTGAAAAAGCTGGGCAGCCAGGGTCTTGTTGTGGGAGAGCACGAGAGTTGGACGGTTGAGCTGGGCGATGGTGCGGGCAACGGTGAACGTCTTGCCCGAGCCGGTCACCCCCAGCAGCGTCTGCGCCGCCAGGCCGGCCTGGAACCCCGCCACCAGGCGCTGCACGGCCGACTCCTGATCCCCCGCCGGGGGAAACGGCGCCGCCAGGCGAAACGGCTTGCTCACCCCTGTCCCACCCTCCGGCGGACAGCTTACCTCTTCTCTCTTTCCCCCCCGGCTCCCCGCGCTGCCCAGCCGGTGAGAGGCTACCGCGATGGGGGTGGGTGCGGCGAGGGTCTCGGCTGCTCACTCCCTGCTCGCCGCAAGGACGGCCACCGGCAACGAACCGGCAACGAATTGCCAAGACGGCTATACCAGGTACCTGTAGTTGCGTGCCGGGGTTGCGCCGCGCTAGCGTAGCGCCCATGCGGCGATACCTGGTGCGCTGGCTGACCGTTGGGACCCTCATCGGCGTGGCGTGTGGCGCGGGCGTCGGGCTGGCGCTGTCCCGCTTCATGAACATGCCGGCGGTGGAAGCCCTGACGACGTACCGGCCCGCCGCCGCCACCCAGGTGCGCGCCCGCGACGGCTCCCTGCTCGCCACCCTGGCGTTGCAACGTCGCTTCCCCTTGCCCCCCGATCAAATACCCGACGTTTTCCGCAAGGCGGTCGTGGCCTCCGAGGATGCCCGCTTCTTCGCCCACACCGGCCTGGATCCCAAGGGGATCCTGCGCGCCGTGGTGCGCAACGTCTTCTCCCGGCGCTTCAGCCAGGGGGCTTCGACGCTGACCCAGCAACTCGCCCGCACTCTGTTTCTCACCCCCGAGCGGACGCTGGAGCGCAAGATCAAGGAAGCGCTGCTGGCCATCGAGATCGAGCAGAAGTTTTCCAAGGACCAGATCCTGGCCATGTACGCCAACCAGATGTACTTCGGGCACGGCCGCTACGGCGTGGAGGCGGCGAGCCGGTTCTTCTTCGGCAAGCCGGCAGCGGAACTCACCATCCCGGAGGCGGCGCTGCTGGCGGGGATCGTCCAGCTCAACGACCGCCAGTCCCCCATCCGTTTTCCCGAACGCGCCCTGGCGCGGCGCAACTACGCCTTGACCCGCATGCGCGACGAGCGTTTCATCACCGAGGAGGAGTACCGCACCGCGTTGGCCGCCCCCCTGGGCGCTGCCCCCCACTACGATCGCAACGCCGCCGCGGACTACTTCGTCGAGGTGGCCAGGCGCGCCGTGGAGGAGCAGTTCGGCACGCGCGCCATGCTGGAGGGCGGGCTGGTAGTGGAAACCACGGTGGATCCCGCCCTGCAGGAGCTGGCCGAGAGGTCCCTGCGGAACGGACTGGTGGCGTTGCAGCGGCGCCTGGGGTGGCCGGGGCCTCGCCGCAACCTGATGGCGGACGGCATCGAAGACATCGACTCCTGGCGGGACACGTCGTGGGCTTTCCTGCGCTGGCACGAGGGGGAGCTGGCGTACGCCGTGGTCAGCGAGGTTTCCCCCCAGCACGCCGAGTTGCGCATCGCCGGGCGGCGGGCGACGCTGGCCCTCGCCGATGCCCGCTGGACCGGCAGGGATTCCCTCACCAGGCTGTGTCGCCGCGGCGACGTGCTGCTGGTGCGGCTGGGCAAAGTCCAGCCAGACGGCCCACTGCCGGTGACGCTGGAACCCGAGCCGCGGGTGGAGGGGGCGCTGCTGGCCATCGACAACCGCACCGGAGCGGTGCTGGCCCACGTCGGCGGGTTCGATTTCGATCGCTCCCAGTTCGACCGGGTCACCCAGGCCAAGCGGCAGTGCGGTTCGGCGTTCAAGCCCTTCGTGTACGTGGCCGCCTTCGAGCGGGGTTTCACCCCCAACGAGCTGATCTTCGACGGCCCGGCGCTGTTCCCCGACGAGCGCGGCCTGCTCACCTACGTTCCCCTGAACTATTACCGGCGTTACGAGGGGATGGTCACGTTGCGCTACGCCCTCGAGCACTCCCTCAACGCCTCGGCGGTGAAGCTCCAGCAGCTCACCACGGGCGAGGCCATCATCGACGTGGCCCGGCGGTTGGGGATCACCGAGAAGCTCTCCCCCTACCCGACGATGGCCCTGGGATCGTTCGAGTTGACGCTTTCGGAGACCACGGGCGCCTACGCCGGCATTGCCAACGGCGGACAGCGGGTGAAACCCTTCTTCATCGCCCGCGTCCTGGACAGCGCCGGCCAGCCGATCTACTCCCACCGCCTGGAGCCGTTCCAGGCGATTCGCGAGGACGTCGCCTTCCTCGCCAACCACGTCCTGCGGGGGGTCGTGCTGCGGGGCACGGCGGCCAGGGCCGCGAACCTGCCTGGCTACCTGGCCGGCAAGACCGGCACCACCGATGACTATACCGATGCCTGGTTCATCGGTTTCTCGCCCCGCATCACCGTCGGCGTATGGGTGGGCCGGGACATGAAGGAGCGCATCGGCCGCAACATGACCGGCGCCGAAGCAGCGCTGCCCACCTGGATCGAGTTCATGAAGGCGTACCTGGAGTCCCAGCCCGAATTCATCCGTCAGGAGGAGCCGCCGATCCCACCGGGCGTCACTCTGCTGCCGGTGGATCGCCGCACCGGCCTGCGCGCCAACCCCGGGTGCGGTGAATACGTCATCCTGGAGGCGGTGCCGGTAGGCCGCGAGCCGGGACCCTGTTCCGAGGAGTGGCACCACGTCGCCGCCCTGCCCTGGCCCCAGCAGCTTCCCTACTACAGCTACCGGCCGGGGGAGCCGCAAACCACGCCCGAGGCCATGGCCGCGGCGCAGGCCAAGATCGCCGCCAAGGGGGGCGAGGTGGAGCGCTCCGGCCGCCGCTAGTTGAGAAATCGCTCCACGAGCCTGAAGGTGACGGCGGAGACCAGGGCCGAGGCCGGCAGGGTCAGGACCCACGCCCAGACGATGCGGGTGGCCACCCCCCAACGGACCGCCGACAGGCGCTGGGTCGACCCGACACCGGCAATGGCGCCGGCAATGGTGTGAGTGGTCGACACGGGAATGCCCGCGAACGAGACGGCAAACAGCGACACCGCGCCGGCGGTCTCGGCACAGAAGCCGTGCATCGGGCGGAGCTTGGTGAGCTTGATTCCCATCGTCTTGACCACTCGCCAGCCACCGGTGATGGTCCCCAGGGCAATCACCGCATGGCAGGTGAGAATCACCCACACCGGCACGTGAAACTCCTTCAGATAACCGGCCGAGAACAGCAGTGCGGCGATGATGCCCATGGTCTTCTGAGCGTCATTGAGCCCGTGCCCCAGCGAGTACGCGCCCGATGAAACCAGCTGGCCAACGCGGAACACCCGATCCAGGCGGTGTACGTTGAAGCTCTGGAAGACCCAGTACACCGCCACCATGAGGATGAACCCCAGCACCATACCAATCAGGGGCGACAACACGATGAAGGCGGCGACCCGCGCGATTCCGGAGACGACCAGCGCCTCCACCCCCGCCTTGGCGAGACCTGCCCCCGCCAATCCCCCGATGATCGAGTGCGAGACCGAGATGGGAAGCCCCAGCTGGGTGCACGCGAACGTCCACAGGATCGCCCCGACCAGGGCGGCAAAGATCACCCAATGGTCGATAACGCCAACGTCCACGATCCCCTTCCCGACTGTCTTGGCCACCTTGACTTCAAAGCCGAAGGCGGCCACGAAGTTGAAGAACGCCGCCCAGCACACCGCCAGCTTGGGGGGCAACACCCCCGTCGCCACCACGGTGGCGATGGAGTTGGCGGCATCGTTCATGCCGTTGAGGAAATCGAACACCAGTGCCAGCAGCACCAGCCCAACGATCAGGGTCAGCACGGGTCGCCCTCCCTCCTGCCCGGAGCAGGTTGGCTCTCGTCGAGGCTCATGAACTCTTGATGATGATGCTTTCGATGACATTGGCCACGTCCTCGCAGCGGTCCGTGGCCTCCTCGATGAGCTGGTAGAGCTCCTTGTACTTGATGATCGTCACCGCGTCGGTGCACTCGGCGAAGAGCTTCGCCAGAGCGGCCCGATGCAGGGCGTCGGCCTCGTTCTCCAGCCGATTGATCTCGACACACCGGGCGTGGGCGTCGGCGTGGTAGCGAGGATCGTGAAGTGCCAGCACTGCCTTCTGCACCTCCTTGGCCGAGGCCACCAGAATTTCGCCCAAGGGCAACAACATCTCGGGCATCTCGGTGATGCGGTACAACACCAGCCGCTGCCCGGCGGCATCCACCGCGTCGAGGATGTCGTCGAGGTGCGTGATGAGCGCATGGATGTCCTCGCGGTCAAAGGGCGTGATGAAGGACCGGTTGAGCTTGTCCAGAGTGTTGTGCGTGAGGCGGTCACCCGCGTGCTCGAAATCTTTCAGCTTGTTAACCTTGGCTGCCAGATCACGGGGATCGGCGACGATGTCTCGGAACAGCACGACACCATCAACGATGTTGGCGGACGCACGGATGAAGAGATCGAGGAAGCCCCGATCATTGGGCAGGAACCAACGCATCGCACTCTCCTCCGGGCCGGGCAGCCCAGCGGATGGTACCCCAGTCGGCTCCCGCCGGGAAAGGTCGAATCCCGGCCGCGGCCCGTCAGTGCCGCCAAAACTGCCGGGAAAACAGCACGAGAATGGTGAAGATCTCCAATCTTCCCAGCAGCATACATGCCGACAACAGGAGCTTGACCGCAGCTGGAAAGGAGGAGAAGTTGTCCATCGCCCCAACCGCCCCTAGCCCGGGCCCGACGTTGCCGATGGCGGTCAGGGAGGCGGAAACGGCGGTGGCGAAATCGTACCCGGCGGCGGTCACCACGGCGGCCGCTCCCCCCGCCAGGAGCACATAGGCGGTGAGGAAGGCGGCGACCCCCGACAACACGCCGTCGCTCACCACCTGACCGTGGTACTTCACCGGCACCACCGCGTGCGGGTGAATGAAGCGATGCACCGTGGCGCGCAGGGAGCGCAGCGCCAGGAGAATGCGCAGACTCTTGGGTCCCCCACCGGTGGAGCCCGACATGCCACCGAACAGCATCAGCGCCACCAGCAGGAACTGCGCTGCGTGCGGCCACAGCTCGTAGTCGACGGACACGTAGCCGGTGGTGGTGACGATGGAGACGGTCTGAAAGAGCGCCGCCCGGACCGTGTCGTGTACCCCTTTCCCTTGGTCCCAGAGCACGGCGAACAGCAGCACCGCAGCCCCACCCACGACAGCGAGAAAGTAGCGCAGTTCCACGTCGCGAACCACGTCGCTCCAGCGACCGGTCAGTGCCTTGTAGTGCAACACGAAGTTCATCCCGGCGGCGAGCATGAAGACGATCACCACCCACTCCACCGCCGGCGAGGAGAACTCCCCCACCGAGGCGTTGCGCGTCGAAAACCCCCCCGTCGCCAGGGTAGTGAGGGCGTGGCAGAGGGCGTCGAACCAGCTCAAACCACACAGCATCAGCGCCAGCCACTGGGCCACCGTGAAGCCCACGTACAGGCCCCACAGCGTTCTGGCCGTGGCTGCCAGGCGCGGGCGCACCTTGTCCGCCACCGGACCCGGTACCTCGGCCTTGAAAAGCTGCATCCCGCCGATCCCCAGCAGTGGAAGTATGGCGATGGTAAAGAGGATGATGCCCATGCCCCCCAGCCACTGCGTCATTGCTCGCCACAGCAGCAGCGACCGGGGCAGAGCAGAAACGTCAGCAATCACCGTGGATCCGGTGGTGGTGAACCCCGACACCGACTCGAAGAGGGCGTCCACCGGCCCCAGGCTGCCGCTCAACAGGTACGGCAACGCCCCTACCAGGGAAGTCACTGCCCACGCCCCGCTGACCACCAGAAAGCCGTCCCGGGCGCGCAGGTTACGCTCCTTCGTCTGGGTTACCGCAACGAGTCCAGCGCCCGCCACCCCGGCCAGCAGGAGAGCGCTCACGAACGGGCCGGGTGCATCTTCAAAGGCCACCGCAGCCACCAGCGGTACAAGCAAGAGGCCGGCAACCACCAGCAGCAGCCACCCCAGAAGGTGGAGGTCGAACCGCCGGTTCATTGCCCGCCCACGAAGGCATCCAGCTCGGCGGCGCGCGCCGTGGAGGTGATCAGCAGCGCCCGATCGCCCACCAGGATGCGATCACCTCCTCCGGGTACGATCACGTTCTTGCCACGCAGCAGCGCTGCCACCAGAGTGCCGCGGGGCAACCCCAGTTCTGCCAGTGGCGGTCCCACCAGCCGACTGCCTGACTCCACCTCCACCTCCACCAGCTCGATGAGGTCCTCCATGAGAGCCGCCGCCGCCCGGACCCGACCGCGGCGCACGAACTGCACCGCCAGACCCACCGTGAGCAGGCGCGGCGAGACCACCGCATCGATCCCAAGTTCCCCCACCATGCGCGTCAGCGCCGGATTGTCCACCAGCGAGAAGGCCCGCGCCGCCCCCAGTCGCCGCGCCAGCAGGCACGCCATGACGTTCAGGGAGCTGTCGTCGGTGCAGGCCACGAAGGCAGAGGCCCGCTCGACCCCTTCCTCTTCCAGGACTTCCCGATCGGTGGCCTGGGCACGCACCACCACGGTGCGCTTCAACTGCGCCGCGGCCGCCTCGGCCACCTCGAGATCGTCCTCGAAGAGGGTAACGTCCTCGTTGCGGGCCTCCAGCCGCTGGGCGAGTTCCAGGCCGATCCGGCTCGCCCCGGCGATCATCACCCGCTCTTCGCTGCCCCGGCGAACCCCCAGCAGCTTGAGAACGTTGCCCAGCTCGTGCGGGTCAATGGCGAAGTAGGCCAGATCTCCGGCGCGAAACTCATCCTCGCCGTGGGGGACGAAGGACTCCTCCCCCCGCCGGATGGCCACCGCCAGCACCGGTGGCGACGGGAAGAGCAGGCGCAGGTGGGAGAGCAGCAGACCCTCGAAGTCGCTGCCGGCGGGAATCGGGAAGCCGGCGATGATCAGCTTCCCATCGAGAAAGGTAACCACATCCACGGCCCCCGGCACCGGCAGGAGCGACAGGATCTTCTCCACCGCCGCCTGGTCGGGATTGATGCACACATGCTCACCGCCCAGCCGCTGGGCGATGGCGGCGAAGCTCGCCTCGTGGCTGCGATCGCGCAGTCGGGCCACCACCCGCGGCACCTTGAACAGCGCCGAGCCCATCAGCGCCACCACCATGTTGGCCTCATCCGAGGAGGTGCAGGCAAAGAGAACGTCGCACTCCTCGATGCCCGCCTGCCGCAGCACCTCCACCGCCGTGCCGTTACCCGCCACGACCTGCACGTCCAGGTCGTCGGCCAGCCCCTGCAGGCGTTCCCGGTCGCTCTCCACGATAACCACGTCATGCCGATCCCGGGCCAGCCTCGCCGCCAGGGTCGAGCCCACCAGCCCTCCTCCCACCACCAGCGCGCGCATGCCGCTAGCTTACCCCCAATCCCGACCGTCGGGCCTTCGCGTGGCGTTGCTGGAATGCCGGGCGTCGCTCCACGGTTGCGCAGCACGACCGCCAACCACCCCGCCTGGGTACGTGACGACGGCGGTCGAGGAGAACGTGCATGTCCGATCCCGTGGTTGCATCTCGCAAGTCCGTGCGCCTGACCCTGACCCCCGGTACCTACTGGTGGTGCAGCTGTGGTCGCTCCGCGAGCCAGCCGTTTTGCGACGGCTCCCACAAGGGGACGGAGTTTTCACCCCTCCAGTTCGAAGTGGAGCGGGAGCGCGAGGTCTTTCTTTGCCAGTGCAAGCACACCAGGACGCCCCCCCACTGCGACGGATCCCACAAGGCCTTGCCCCAAGCGTAAGCGGTGGCGCCGGCCCTGATCAGGTTCCCTCGCGCCACCCCGCCAGGTAGTCCTCCTGCTCCGCGGTCAGCGTGTCGATGCCCACGCCCAGGGTAGCCAGCTTGAGCAGGGCGATCTGGCGATCCAGTTCGGCCGGCAACCGGTGCACCCTTCTGGTCATGCCGGCCCCGTGCTGAACCAGGTACTCTGCGGCCAACGCCTGATTAGCGAAAGACATGTCCATCACCGCCCCTGGGTGCCCCTCGGCCGCCGCCAGGTTGACCAGACGCCCCTGGGCCAGTACGAACACCGTCTTGCCAGCCAACTCGTACGCTTCCACGAACGGCCGCACCTGATGCACCGACCGCGCCGACGCGCGCAGCTCATCAAGGGCGATTTCCACGTCGAAGTGTCCGGAGTTGCAGAGGATCGCCCCGTCCTTCATGAGCGCCGCGTGGGCCGCGGTGATCACCCTGGTGTTGCCGGTGACGGTGACGAAGACGTCCCCCAGTGGGGCCGCCTGGGCCATGGGCATGACGCTGAACCCGTCCATGGTGGCCTCCAGCGCCTTCACCGGGTCCACCTCGGTGACGATGACCCTGGCGCCATGCCCGTGGGCCCGCATGGCTACCCCCCGGCCGCACCACCCGTAGCCCGCCACCACGACCGTGGCCCCGGCCAGCAAGATATTGGTGGATCGCAAGATGCCATCGATGGTCGATTGCCCGGTGCCGTAGCGGTTGTCGAACAGGTGCTTGGTATCCGAATCGTTGACGGCGATGACGGGGAAGCGCAGGACCCCATCCCGCTCCATGGCGCGCAGGCGGATCACGCCGGTGGTGGTCTCCTCGGTCGATCCCAGGACCCCGGCGATGAGGCGCTCACGCCCACCCTCTCCCAGGGCGGTCGCGAACGAACGGACCTCCTCGTGCACACCATCCAGCTCCCCCCGGGCAACGAACAGCAGGGACGACACCAGGTCGGCACCGTCGTCCATGGTGACCGTCGGCTCGAACTCGAGACACGCTCGAATGTGCCGGTAATAGCTCGCGTTATCCTCACCCTTGATGGCGAACACCGCCGCCCCGTACTGCGCCACCAGGGCGGCAGCCACATCGTCCTGGGTGGAAAGTGGGTTCGAGGCGCACAGCCGCACCTCCGCTCCACCCGCCTGCAACGTGCGCACAAGGTTGGCGGTCTCGGTGGTGACGTGCAGGCACGCGGCGATGCGCTGACCGGCCAGGGGTTTTTGCTCCTCGAAGCGTGTGCGGATCGAGGCCAGCACCGGCATGTGCCGATCCGCCCACGCGATCCGCCGTGCGCCGGCCTCGGCCAGGGAGAGATCGAGAACGTCATGAAGGGGAAGGGTCATGGGCATCCTCCTCAAAGGTGGGCGCGCGGCCCGCGGCATTGTAGGTGATCAGCACCAAGCCTTGTTCCCCGTTGGCGAACTGGCCATCGCTCGCGGCGGCCACAGCGCCGCCTCCATTGGCGAAGCCTTGTCACCGGCAATCCTCTCGATCAGAGGGCGACGCTTTCACCCACGGGTCCGGGGGCACCAGCGCTTCGGGTCGACCCTGGGCATCGGGCACCACACGGGACGAGCGTCAGACAGCGTGTCCCCCGGGAGATCCGAGACCGCCGCTCCTTGACCGCGCGCCCCCGGCCATCCCGTTGTTTCCTTCGCTCGGCCACCCCACCGCCGCAGCGCCTCGAACCCCTGCCGACGCACACCCCTCCTCGTCCCCTTCGACGTGTATAATGTCTTGGGAGCATTTGCGATGCCCGGGTTTTCGCGCAGCCTCGCAGAACTGGCCACTCTGGCGGGAGACGCCCTCGACGCCAGAGCCGCCCAGGTGCTGCTGCGCGCCTTTTCCGAGCTGCACGAGGAACTCGCCGACCAGGTGACCAAGGCGGAGTTTCGCGAGTTGACAGCCACCGTCCAGAAGCTCGCCGAGGCCCAGAAGCGCACCGAACTGCGGGTCGAGGAGCTCGCCGAGGCCCAGAAGCGTACCGAACTTCGCGTCGAGGAACTCGCCGAGGCTCAAAAACGCACCGAACTGCGCGTCGAGGAACTCGCCGAGGCCCAGAACCGCAGCGAGGCGCGCCTCGACCGCCTCGAGCAAGCCGTTGCGGAGCTCGCCGAAGCCCAGCGACGCACCGAGCTGCGCGTGGAGGAGCTGGCGCGGGCCCAGCTGCGCACCGAAGAAACGGTGCGCCAGCTGGTGATGGACATGAAGCACGTGAAGGAAGAGTTGGGAGGTCTCTCCCACGCTGTGGGGTACGGCCTGGAGAACCTCGCCTACCGCACCCTCCCCCGCCTGCTGCGGGAGCGCTTCCAGCTCACCCTCACCGAGCCCCTGCGCCGGCGCTTCCTCCCCATCGGCGAGCGGATGCTGGAGGTCAACCTCTGGGGCCTGGCCGCCCGGCCCGACGGGCAGGCGGTGCGGGTGGTGGGCGAGGCCAAGACTCGCCTGTCGGCCGCCAAGCACTTCAAGGGCGTGGAACGGCTCCTCTCTGCCACCAGGCCCCACTGGGGAACGACGGAAGCGTTCGTCGTCTTGCTCTGCCACGTGGCCCTCCCCGGCACCGAGGAGGAGGCGCGCACGCGCGGCTGGTGGGTGGTGGAGAGCTGGGAGCTGGAGGCGCCGTCGGTGGCGTAAACGCCACGCCGACGCAGGGCTTTCGGAAGAATTACCAGCTGCGAGTTGAAATCCTGCGGAGCCGGAGTTGGCGGAAAACCTCTCCCCGGAGTTCAGCGCAGCGCCGTGCCCACCGCCACCCCGATGAAGGTCGCCAGGGCGTAGCCCAGCGTGCCGCACAGCACCGCCGGGATCACCAGCCCCTTCCATCCGCGCGCGGCGGCCATGGCGGCGGCGGTGGCCGGCCCTCCCATGTTGGCGTTGGAGGCCACCACCAGTTCCACCAGGTCGGCGCGCACGAGACGGCCCGCCAGCAGGATGACGGCCAGATGAACGGCCAGAATCAGGGCCGCGAACACGAAGAGGGAAAGCCCCACCCGCACAACCGTCCCCACGTGGGCGCCAGCGCCAATGGTGGCGAAGAACACCTGCATCAGCACCACCCCCAGCTCGTCGGCCCCTCCCAGGGTGGCCAGTCGGCCGGGGACCAGGGTGGCGGCGGCAACCGCGAGCAGTGTCAGCCCGAGAATACCCGCACCCGGTACGTTCGCGATCCTGGCCAGGGCAAAACCACCGCCACAGATGGCGGCGGCGTAGGCGAGGGCAGCGAGCATCCCCGCCGCCGTCGCCGGCTGAAATTCCACCGTCGCGCCGTCCCCAGCCTCCTCGATTCCGGTGCGTCGAGGATAGCGGCGCCGAAGCCACGCCAGCGAGGGGAGCGCAAACAGAATCAGGAAATACAGCGTCATCACCAGGTTGTCCGCCGCCACCCCGGCGGCGAGGAGGTCCGGGGAGCTCAACCCCAGCGCCTGCGCCACCGCCACGTAGTTGATCGACCCACCGATGTAGGTGGCGCAGAACACCCCCGCCAGCTTGAACCCATCCTCGCCCAGCGGTACCAGGTGAAAGGCCACCAGCGTGCCAGCCACGGTGCCCGCAGCTCCCAGAATGAAGGCGACCAGCATCGGGCCGGACTCCTTGACGATGCGACGCAGGTCGGCGCGCACCAGCAGCAGGGGAATGGCCAGCGGTACCAGATACCCCCAAACCGTGTCGTAGGCGGGCGCCGAGGCAGGTAGCACCCCGACGTTGGACAGGAGGAATCCCCCGCCAATCGCCAGCACGGCTCCCGAAAAGCTGCGTCCCCACCGCGTACGCTCGGCCGCCAGCGCTCCAGCGCCGGTGGCCAGCAGCACCGCCCACAGGAGCCAGTGATCGTCGGGGGACACCAGCGGCGTCATGCCAGCGAATCCTAGCCCACCGCGAGAGTCTCCCACCTCACCCCATCGCCACCCGGACGGTGTTCTTGCCCGCCGCCTTGCCCTCGTAGACCGCCGCATCGGCGCGGCGCAGCGCTGCGTCGAAGTCACCGTCGCTGCAGATGCTCACTCCCAAGGTCACGGTCACCACGCCGGGCCCTGCAGCGACCCCCACGATTCCACTGGCGACAGCGGCGCGAATCTTCTCCGCCACCCGAGCCGCCCCCTCGAGGTTGGTGTCGGGCAGCACGATGAGGAACTCCTCTCCCCCCCAGCGCGCCACCGCGTCGCTGGATCGCACGCAGCCGACGATGGCGCTGGCCACCCTCTTGAGGACCTCGTCCCCCTGCCTGTGCCCGAAGGTGTCGTTGATGCGCTTGAAATCGTCGATATCCGCCAGAGCCAGCGCCAGCGGCGTGGCCTGACGCCGCACCCGCGCCAGTTCGCGAGTCAGGATCTCCATCACCCCGCGGCGGTTGTACAACCCGGTCAGCTCGTCGGTGCGCGCCAGCACCTCCACCTGCCCCAGCGCCCGTTCCAGCGCCGCGTTGGTGGCGGCAATGGCGTTGGCGCTTCGCACCTTCAGCCGGTAGCCGGCGACCAGCAGGCCGATGACCACCATCGCCAGCCCCAGCATGGCCGTCACCGCCCAGCGCGCCGTTCTCTCGGCCCGCCGTTGACCCTCCAGCACCGCGATCTCCTGCTCCTTGCGCGCAGACTCGAAGGCGATGACCAGCTTGTTGACCCGCGCCGCCTTCTCCGTCCCCACCACCTCTTCGTCGATGGCCTGAAAACGACGGAAGCTGGCCAGGGCCAGGGCCGGCCGCCCCATCGCGTCGTACACTTCCGCCAGCTCGCGGTGGGCGTCTGCAGCCATGCGCCGGTCCTCCAGGCGCTCGGCCAGCGACAATCCCTCACGGACCGCCCTCAACGCTCCGTTGAGATCGCCCTGCCGACGCCGCACCCCGGCCAGCTTGATCAGGTTGTCGGCAATGCCGCGCCGTCGGTCGGTGCGCTGGCAGACCTCCAGGGCGCGCACGATGAACGCCTCGGCCTCTTCCAGATGTCCAGCCGCCAGATGCACCGAGCCGGCACCGGCCAGCGCCAGGCTCAACAGGTACTGATCGCCCAACGACTCCGCGGTGCGGCGCGCCTCCTCATACGAGGCCAGGGCCGCCTCCATCTGCTTGAGATCCTGCTGCAAGCCGCCGAGGTTGTAGCGGCATCCGGCCACCCCGCCGGGGTAGTCGAGCGCCTGGTAGCGGGCCAGCGCGCTCTGGTAGTACTCCATCGCCCGTGGGATGTCCCCCAGGGCCCTGAGCACGTTACCGATCGCCGCCTGCAGGTGGGCGATGTGCAGGGGAGCGGGACCCGGGTCCGGCAGGCGTGCCAGTTCCTCGAAACGCCTCAACGCCTCCAGGTAGTGGCGCAGTGCCGACTCGTAGTCAGTGAGAAAATAGTACATGTCCCCCAGCCGTCGCAGGCTGCGCCCCAGCTCCATGCCCTCGCCCAGCTCGGCAAATCGCCGCCGCGCCTCGTGGTAGAGCTCCAGGGCCGCGCGATGGTCGCCCTGCACCCGGGCGGCGTCCGCCCGGATGAATGTCACCCTGGCCAGAACGCGCCGATCGTCCGGGCGCCGGCTCCGCGCCTCGGCCTGCTCGGCGAGCTCCAGCGCCCGCCGGGGGTCGCGCTCCACCACCTCCCGCGCCTGCCGCAGCAACTCCTCGATGTGAGACCGTGGCGGGGAGGGTTTCTTCTCGCCAGGGGGGCCGACCTCGCCGCCGGCGAAGCACACCACACCCGGCCAGCACGGCAGCGACAGCAGAACCGTCACCAGCGCCGTGGCGCGCGGTTGGCCCATACTTCTACTTTACATCCACGGCCGACCGGGGAAGTGGTCGGGGACCCGTCGATGCGACGTGGTAGCGTGGGGTGTGCTCGCCGGTCTGGCGCTACTGGGGGTCACCGCCATCTGGGGCTGGACATTCGTGCTCGTCCACGAGGCGGTGAAGGCGTACGGGGTGTTGGCGTTCCTCGCGCTTCGCTTTCTCCTGGCGGCCGCACTCCTGGCACCGGCGGTTGGCGCGCGTCTCACCCGCACCACCCTTTTCGTCGGGTCAGGGATCGGGCTGGTGCTGACGGCCGGGTACCTGTTGCAGACCTGGGGGCTTCGCCATACGACGCCGACCAGCGCCGGCCTGATCACGGGCCTGTTTGTGGTCGTCGCTCCTGTCGCCGCCCGACTGCTTTATCGGACTCCCCTCTCGGCGCTGGCCATCTGGGCCATTGGCCTCAGCCTGGTGGGTCTGTGGTTGCTCTCGGGCGGTAGCTCTCTTGCCCTCCAGCGGGGCGATTTGCTGGTGCTGGGTTGCGCCCTGGCGTACGGGGTGCACGTGGCACTCCTGTCACGTCACGCCCCCCACCATGACCCCACAGCCCTCACCTTCGCACAGCTTGCCACCGCCGCCACGGTCTTCACCCTCGCCTGGCCGGTGGTGGACCCCCTCAGCCTGCCATCGACCCCGGCGGTGTGGATGGCGCTGGGCGTGACCGCCACCCTGGCCTCCTCGCTCGCCTATCTGGTGCAGACCTGGGCACAGCGGCGTCTGTCTGCCGCCCAGACGGCCGTCATTCTCACTGCCGAACCGATGTTCGCCGCGCTGTTCGGCTACCTCCTGGCGGGCGATCGCCTCACCCTCACGCAGCTGGTGGGCGGCGCGCTGATCCTGGTGGCGGTGGCCCTCGTCGAGATCCTGCCGAACCTGCGCGGCCTCACCGGGAGAAGATGAGGTACAGCAAGGGGGCCAGCAGTCCCGCCCCCACCAACCACTTCCCTCTGCCGGCCAAACCCTTACGGCCGGTGATGATGAACATGCCGGTGAAGGCCAGTACCGCCAGCCCGATGGCGTAGATGTCGGCGAACCAGGTCCACCACCCTTTTCCCTTGTTGAGGTGGAGAAAGTTCACCTCGTAGAGGAAAAAGCGACGCGCCCGGTGCTCGTCCTCGACCTCCCCACCGGGAAGTGAAACGGTGAGGGTGCGGTTGTCGAAGAAGACCTTCAAGAGCTCGGGGCCGACCTTAACTGCCGACACCGGTTCCTCGGCAATGCCCATCCGGCGAGCCACCTCCCGCCCTTGCTCCGCTGCGGAACCTGTCGGTATTTCACCCACCTGATGACGGGTGCGCTCCAGGCGATAGGAAGGGTTCCAGTCTGCGGTGTGGTTGACGGCCACGCCCGAGA
This sequence comes from Acidobacteriota bacterium, assembly GCA_039961755.1. Taxonomy (GTDB): domain Bacteria; phylum Acidobacteriota; class Thermoanaerobaculia; order Thermoanaerobaculales; family Thermoanaerobaculaceae; genus CALEVZ01. Next base: position 18,757 of record JABRVY010000224.1, read on the forward strand.
TGGCGTACAGCACCGTCAGGCCGGCGAAGAAATACCCGAGGTCCCGGTGGACCGCGACGAAGGCTCGGCGCCAGCGCAACGGTCAGAAGTAAACAACCGCGCCGGTGCCGGCGATCTGGTAGGTGGCGGAGGCCTTCTTGGCCGCCTTTTCCTGCTCCGCGCAGGAGTGGTCGCCACCCTGCTCCTTGGAGGGCTGTGCGCTGTCGTGTTTCTCACCGACCGGGTTGACCACTTCGAAGACCCCCTCGGCCGAGGCCTTTCGCCCCATGGCCTCCATGGGGAATACGATCACACCGTCCTCCACCTTGATGCGAATGCCCTGCTCCCGCTCGGGGTCGGTGATCATCATCCAGCAGCCACGCTTGGCGCACACGGCCGTCACCACGCCGTCCACCCGCACCTTCTTGCCCACGAACTTTTCCGGCGTTGCCAGGAGCTGAGCCACCGAGGAGCTGGACTCCAGGGTGACGCCCGATCCGTACTTCTTGGCCTCCCCTGCCAGGGCAGAGGTACCGATGACGATGACGATGGCCAGCAGGCCCAACGCAGCTCGCTTCACTCTAGCCTCCCCATCAGCGCCCGCAGCTACGGCGGCGCCCTTTCAAGGACTATGGATTCTGGGATAGCCCTTCATCGCTGTCAACCCGTGTGACCTGGCACACCGCCCGCGAGGAACCATCCGGAACGGGTCAGGTGGCGACACCGTATACTCACGCCGAAGGGAGAGTCCCATGCCGAAGGTTGCGACGAGCTTGATGTGTGCGCTGGTGGTGGCGGGTGTCCTGGGGTCGAGCGTTCCGTCCTACGCGCAGACGCCCGAGTGGGATCTCAAGCTGGGTCTTTCCTACCTGGGTACCTCGGGGAACAGCCGCACCTCCTCCACCGGCCTGTCGGCCAACTTCGAGCGCACGTGGGGCGACTGGAAACTCCAGGCCCTGGCTTCGGCGCTGCGCGCCAGCGACGACGGGGAAAAGAGTGCCGAGCGGCTGCTGGCGGCGGCACGTGGTGATGTCACGGTGTGGAAGGAACTGGCCCTCACCTCGGGCATCGCGTGGGAGCGCGATCGCTTCGCGGGCATCGACTCGCGCTCGATCCTGGACGCCGGCCTCAAGTGGACCCCAGAGCTGGACGTCGATATCGCCTTCTCGGCGCTCGTTGCCGCCACCTACACTCGCGAAGACCAGGTCGGGGCCGCCTCTGATGGCTTCCTGGGCGCGCTGGTCAAGGCGGACGCCGGGTACGTCATCACCGAGTCGGCCAGGGCCACCGCCAGCGCCGCGGTCTACCCCAACTTCGAAGCCACCAGGGCCTGGCGGGCCGTCAGCACGGCGGGCCTGCAGGCTTCCCTGTCATCGCAGCTCGCCCTAAAGCTGGCCTACGAGTACCGTTACAACAACCGCCCCCCGGCCGGCTTTCGCAAGGCCGACACCGCCACAGTACTGTCGCTGGTGGCGCAGTTCCCCAAACTGAAGTAGAGCCTGTGATGCCAGCAGTAGCGGTTGCCGAGCGCCTCGCCTGGGAGGTCGATCCCTATCGGCGAGAGCTGGACGCCGAGGTGGTCGCCAGCGGCGGTGAACCAGGCAAAGCCTGGGCGATCCTGAACGACACCGTGCTCTATCCCGAGGGCGGCGGCCAGCCCAGCGACCGCGGCTGGATCAACAACACTCCCGTCCTGGCGGTGCGGCGCACGCCGGAGGCGATCATCCACGAGCTGGCGGCCCCGGTTTCCCCCGGGCCGGCGCGGGTATGCCTGGACTGGGTCCGGCGCTTCGACCACATGCAACAACACGCCGCGCAGCATCTCCTCACCGCCCTGGCGCAGGACCGCTTCGGCTGGCCGACCACCGCCTTCCACCTCGGGGAGCGTCTCAGCGACATCGAGTTGAACGTCCCCTCCCTCACCCCTGGGGAGCTTGTTGCCCTCGAAGAAGCGGCGGCGGCAGAGATTCGCGCCGCCCGCCCTGTGCACTGTCGCTGGGTCGCGCCGGAGGAGATGCCTGGCCTGCCGATCCGCACCCGAGGTCTGCCGGCGGGCCATCGAGGGGAGGTGCGCCTGGTCGAGATCGAGGGTATCGACCTCAACACCTGCGGTGGCACCCACGTGGCGTGCACGGCCGAGCTGGAGAGCATCGTCCTCCTCGGCACCGAGCCCATGCGGGGTGGAACCCGGGTGTTCTTCGCCGCCGGGCGCCGGGTACGCATTCTGGCGCACGAGCAGGCCGGCGTGCTGGCCAGGCTGCGCGCCCTCCTGGGCGCCCCGGACGAGGAGCTGGCATCAGTGGTGGAGGCCAAGCTGGAGACGCTGCGCAGCGCCGAGCGGCTGCTCCGCCGCTGGCGGGACGAGGCAGCCGATGCCCTGGGCGAGGTGCTAGCAGCCAGCGGTGAGTCTCTGGCGTACCGACACCTCCCGGACAAGGAGCTGCCTTTCTTGCAGCGCGCCGCCCGCCGGTTCGTCGCCCTCTCCCCCGCCCGGGTCGTGCTTCTCACCGGCGACAGCAGCGACGGAGGGGTGTTCTGTCTGGCCTCTGGAGACGCAGCTGAGGTGGACACCGCGGCGCTCGCGAGCACCTTCACGGGCATCGCTGGTGGCCGCTGCGGAGGAAAGGGGCGATTCTTCCAGGGGAAGATCCCCTCCTTTGAGCGCCGCGAGGCCGCCGTCGAGGCGGTTCGCAGCGTCCTCCGCCACTCTCCTCGCCCGAAGGCCTTGCCCGAGCGATGAGGCGGATCACCGAGTCGGTTGCTCCAAAAGCTTGTGAATGTATTTGACAAGCGCGTATTGGCTGCCATATCCTTACACGGGCTCCCTCCCCAGGGTGGGGGCGCGGAGGTGCTGCGAGAATGCCGCAGACCCCCATCAGGGTGCTGGTGGTCGACGACGAGGAGGACTTCGCCTCGGCGCTGGTCACCCGCCTCAGCCGACGCGGTTTTGCTGCTCGCGCCGCGTACTCCGGTGCCGCTGCCCTCGCCGAGCTGGCGCGCGGGGGTACCCAGGTGGTCATCCTCGACCTCAAGATGCCCGGGATGGACGGCATCGAGACGCTGCATCGCATCCGCCGTCGCCACCCCCAGGTCGAGGTCATCGTTCTCACCGGTCACGGCACCGTGGCCTCGGGCATCGAGGGCATGCAGATCGGCGCCGCCGACTATCTGCGCAAGCCGGTACCCATTGAAACGCTGTGCACCGCCATCCAGGCGGCGGCCGAAAGGAGTCGGGGCGGGCCCAATTCCCGCTCCGGGGAGGAGGCACTGTGAGGAGGGGACATTTTCTGACCTGGGCACGCGCCGGCGTGGCGGCGCTGCTCTCCTGGGCGCTGGCGGCACCGGCCCTGGCGGCCGGAGGGGGCAAGGGCGCCTCCAAACTGGTCAACGTCGCGGATACCCGCGGGCTCGAACCGGGGCTCTCCCGCTGGATCGCCGGCGTGTACAACGAGAGTTTCTGGTTGTTCGGCCTGCTCACCGTGGCAGTCATGGTGGGGATGGGGCTCATTCTCGGCCTGGCCACCGACAAGGCCGTGGGCCTGCTGGGGATCAACCTCGGCAAGATCAGCCACCACGAGTAGGGAGGGAGGACCATGGAACTCTTCGAGATCTACCTCCCGGTCGCGGGCATCCACTTCAACGTCCTGGTACTACTTCTGATTGGTTTCACCGTTGGGGTGTGCGGCGGCTTCTTCGGCATCGGCGGCGCGTGGATCGTCACCCCCGCCCTCAACATCTTCGGCTTCCCCATGCCCTACGCCATCGGCACGGACCTGGCGCACATCGGGGGGAAGTCGATCGTTTCGACGATTCGACACGGGAAGTTCGGCAACGTGGACGTGCGCTTGGGCGTGGCCATGATCCTCGGGACCACCATCGGCATGGAGCTGGGCGCCAACCTGGTCATCAAGCTGGAGCAGATGGGACTGGCCGAGGGTCTGATCCGCAAGATGTACATCGTCTTCCTGGGCGCCATCGGCTCCTACGTCCTCTACGATTACCTCACCCACACCCGCCGGCAGCGCCGGGTGGAGGCCGGCCTGGAGGTCGCCCCCGGAGGCGAAACCGTGGCGCAAAAGCTGCAGCGCATCAAGATTCCCCCCATGGTGCATTTTCAGGCCTCCGGGATCACCTGCTCCATGTGGTTGCCGGTGCTGGTCGGCCTGACGACAGGGATCGTCGCCGCCGTTCTGGGGGTGGGAGGCGGCTTCATCCGCATGCCGGCACTCATCTACCTGATCGGCTGCCCGACCGCCGTCGCGGTTGGCACCGACCTTTTTGAGGTGATGATCACCGGCGCCTACGGAGCCTTCACCTATGGCGTCAAGGGGCGGGTCGAGCTGATCGCCGCCATGTGGATGCTCTTCGCCGCCGCCATCGGCGCCCAGCTCGGCACTGTCGCCATCAAGTACGTGCGCGGCTACGCCATTCGCCTGCTGTTCGCCATCACCATCTTCGTGGCGTGCTCCTCGGTGGTCCTCAAGCAACTGGAGTTCCAGCTGGCTTCCGCCATCACTATCCTGGTCGCCGGTATCGGCATCAGCCTGGTCATCATTGCCTGGCTGGTCAAGGGCATCGTTGACGAGCGCGGGGGCCGGCTACCGGCCAACCATGCATGAGGAGGAGGCCATGAACAGAATCACCATCGTCATCGTCGCCGCCACCCTGGTCGCGGCCGCCGCCTGTAACCACCCGGATGTCGTTCAGGGAACCGTTGTTGCCATGAGTGAGGACGGCGCCACCCTGACCCTGCGCGACGAACTCGCACCCCACGCCGAGCTGGTCCTGGCCATCAAGGGAGCCGACGTGGGCGCTGCCCCGGTTCCGGGAGACGTGGTGCGCATCGCTTTCTACCAGCGCGGCGACGAGCGGGTCGCCACTCGCATCATGAACCTGACCCGGCAGGCCGAGCTGGCCAAGAAGCGCTGACGCACGCCCCGCGCCTGTCGCGGGGCGGGTATCTCAATGTAGGCGGAAAGCGTGCGAAAACTCGCACGCTCTCATCGTTTCTCTCGCTCCCCCTCAGCCCGCCAGCCAAAAGCCTGATCGGGATACCCCCTTGCGCAACGACACGTTCCAGTTCAAAATGAACGAGTGTTCATTCATCTTGAACCGGCCCCGGAGCGGCGGAGCGATGTGATTGGCATCGAAGGCCTTGAGCCAGTCGCCCCCGATCCTGCTTCCGGTGCTCGGCTCTTTTTCGGGGATCCACGGAGAACGGGCCGGCAGGTCCGGGCTCACACTCATAAGGAGGGGTGATATGCGCAAGGACATCCGCAAGGTGGCCGTGCTCGGCGCCGGGGTCATGGGGTCCGGCATCGCCGCGCACCTGGCCAACGCCGGGATCCGGGTGGTGATGCTGGATATCGTGCCACCCGAGCTGACGGCGGAGGACGAGAAGGCCGGACTGACGAGGAGCGACCCGCGCTTTCGCAACAAATTCGCCCTCGCCGGTCTGGAAGGGATCAAGAAATCCAGACCCTCCCTCATCTACTCCAAACGGTTCTTGCCCCTTATCGAGGTGGGGAACTTCGAGGACGACTGGAACAGACTCGCGGAATGTGACTGGGTTTGCGAGGTGGTGGTGGAGCGGCTGGACATCAAGCAGAAGGTCTTCGCCCGCGTCGAGGAAGTCTGCAGGCCCGGCACCATCATTTCGTCCAACACGTCCGGACTGCCCATCAAAAAAATGGTCGAGGGCCGCTCGCCGGAGTTCAAGCGCAACTTCCTCGTCACGCACTTCTTCAACCCGGTTCGCTACATGCGCCTGCTGGAAATCATCGCCGGTGAGGACACCGACCCCGCCATCGTCAAGCTGATGGCCGACTTCGGCCAGTTCCGCCTGGGCAAGGGTATCGTTTACGGCAAGGACACCCCCAACTTCATCGGCAACCGCATCGGCGTCTTTGCCCTCATGGCCACCCTGCACGCCATGATGGAGATGGACTACCAGGTGGACGAGGTGGACGCCATCACGGGACCGGCCACCGGCCGTCCCCGCTCTGCCTCCTTTGGCACCGTGGACCTGGTGGGCCTGGATACCATGGTGCACGTCGTGCGCACCCTCCAGGAGTCCCTGCCCGACGACGAGGGACAGCCGTACTTCCAGGTTCCCGACTTCGTCACCCGCATGGTCGAGCAGCGCATGCTCGGACGCAAGGCCGACGGCGGCTTTTTCAAGCGGGTCAAGGACGACAAGGGCAAGAAGACCGACCTCACCCTGGACTGGAAGACCTTCACCTACCGTCCCAAGTGCAAGCCCGATTACCCCTCCCTCAAGGCCTCCAAGGGGATCCACGACGCCGCCCAGCGCATCCGCACCGTGGTCAACGCCGATGACCGCGCCGGCGCCTTCGCCTGGCGGGTCACCCGCGACACCCTGGCGTACACCTCCCGTCGGCTAGGCGAGATCTCGGACACCATCGTCGACATCGACAACGCCCTCAAGTGGGGGTACAACTGGGAGCTGGGCCCCTTCGAAACCTGGGATGCCCTGGGGGTGCAGGCCACCGTCGACCGGATGAAGGCTGAAGGGGTGCAGCCTGCTTCATGGGTCGAGGAAATGCTGGCGGCCGGGTGCCCGACGTTTTACCGCATGGGTACGGCCGGTTTGGAGTACTACGAGGCCCGGGAGAAGGCCTACCGGCCGCTGCCGCGCCCTGCGAGCTTCCTCGTCCTGGCCGAACTCAAGCACCAGAAGAAAGTGGTGGAGGAAAACAAGGGTGCCTCCCTGGTCGACCTTGGCGATGGCGTGCTGTGCCTGGAGTTCCACTCCGCCGCCCAGCCCAAGCTCAACCCCATCGACGACGACATCCTGGCCATGGCCCACCGCGCCATCGAGGTCGCCCAGCGCGACTTCATCGGCCTGGTGGTGCACCACCAGAGCGAGCAGTTCTGCGCCGGCGCCAACCTCCTGATGCTCCTGGAGGCGGCGCAGAGTCAGCAGTGGAAAGGCATCGACGCCATGGTGCGCACCTTCCAGGGCATGACCATGGGGTTCAAGCGCTGCGGCGTCCCCGTCGTCACCGCGCCCTTCGGCTTCACCTTCGGGGGTGGAGCCGAGATCACCATGGCCGGCGACCGCGTCTGTGCCCTCGCCGAGACCTACATCGGCCTCGTGGAGGTGGGCGTCGGCCTGCTCCCGGGCGGGGCCGGCCACGTGTTCATGCTGGAAAGGGTCCTCGACGGGATCGACGAGCCAATACTCTCTAACCTGCCATTCATTCGCAAGGCCTTCGAGACCATCGCCATGGCCAAGGTCGCCACGTCCGCCGAGGAAGCCCGGGAGCTCAAATACTTGCGCCCCATCGACCATGTGGAATTGAACCGCGACCAGCAGCTGTGGACCGCCAAGCGCATGGCCATCGCCATGTGGGAGGAGGGGTACCGACCGCCCCTGCCGCGCACCTTCGCCCTCCCCGGCCGGGAGGGCATCGCCACCTTCAAGATGTTCCTCCACAACATGAAGCTCACCCACTGGATCTCCTCCCACGACGAGAAGATCGCCACCCACATCGCCACCATCCTGTGCGGCGGCGACACCACCATCAACAATCCGGTGAGTGAAGAACAGATCCTCGATCTCGAGCGTGAGGCGTTCTTGTCCCTGTGCGGCGAGCCGAAGACTCAGGAGCGCATCAAGTACATGCTCCTCAATAACAAACCGTTGAGGAACTGAGAGCACCGGGAAGGAAAGCAAGGAGACCTGCCATGCGTGAAGCCGTCATCGTGTCATACGCCCGCACCCCCATCGGCAGGGCCAAGAAGGGGAGCCTGAAGGACACCCGGCCGGAGGAGTTTGCCGCCCCGGTCCTCAAGGAACTCGTCCGCCGAACCCCGGGCCTCGAGCCCGCCATGGTGGACGACATCCTGGTGGGCTGCGCCATGCCCGAGGGGGAACAGGGCATGAACATCGCCCGCCTGATCGCCCTGCTGGCGGGTTTCCCCGTCGAGGTCACGGCGGCCACCCTCAACCGCTTCTGCTCCTCTGGCTCCCAGGTCATCGCCTGGGCCGCCGACACCATCAAGGCGGGGTCCGCCGACATCATCATCGCCGGCGGGGTGGAGTCCATGTCCCTGGTGGCCATGGGTGGCAACAAGCTGATCGCCGACCCGGAGATCATGGAGGTCATGCCCAACGCCTACGCCGCCATGGGCACCACCGCCGAGGTGGTCGCCCGCCAGTTCAACGTCACCCGTGAGGAGCAGGACGCGTTCGCCGTGCGCTCGCACCAGCGCGCCGCTGCTGCCGTGGCCGCCGGCGTGTTCAAGGACGAGATCGTGCCCCTCAAGGTCCGGACCATGGACGACGGGGTCTGGAAGGAATTCACCTTCGACACCGACGAGGGGCCCCGCGCCGACACCACGCTCGAGGCGCTCGCCAAGCTCAAGCCCGTCTTCGACCCCAAGGGCACCGTCACCGCCGGCAACGCCTCCCAGATCAACGATGGCGCCGCCTTCGTGGTGGTCATGGCGGAGGAAAGGGCCCGCGACATGGGGCTCGCTCCCCTCGCCTACGTGCGCCAGTGGGCGGTGGCCGGCGTGCCCCCCGACATCATGGGCATCGGGCCGGTGAAGGCCGTCCCCAAGCTCCTCGCCAAGGCCAATCTCACCCTGGACGACATCGACCTCATCGAGATCAACGAGGCGTTCGCCTCCCAGAGCGTGTACTGCATGCGCGAGCTGGGCCTACCCGACGATCGTACCAACGTCAACGGCGGCGCCATCGCCACCGGCCACCCGCTAGGGGCCACCGGTGCCATCCTTACTTGCAAGCTGCTCACCGAGTTGAAGCGCCGCAACGGCCGCCGTGGCATCGTCACCATGTGCATCGGCGGTGGCATGGGCTTCGCGTATCTCCTCGAACGACCTGCCAACTAGCTCCTCGTGGGGCCGGCGCCCTCGCGCGCCGGCCCCACGCCTCACCGCCGCCCTCACCGACACGGACACGGACACGGGTACTGCCGTGCCTCTGTCCGAATCGCCAGGAATATCAGTACCTGGTACCCAGCGCTACAGCGGGCGGGCGTAAATACGGTAGACCTTCGAGAGTTCGGCGTCCATCAGGCGCACGGTGCGCAGCGCCAGCTCGTTGTCCTCCAGGATCCAAGAGTACTCGCATCGGCGATAGCCGCGCTCCAGGGCAGCCTTGAGCCCCTCGAAGAACAGCACCGCCTCGATCCCCCGCCGCCGGTAGACTTCCTTGACACCCATGGTGATGAGCCGGAGCGCCTCGCGCCGGCGGCCGACCAGCATGGCCTTGAGCAGCCGGAAAGGGTTGGCCATGGAACCGTTGAGCACAGCCAGGGCCGGGTTGACGTCGGGCAGGGCCAGCAAGAAGGCGGCCGGCTCCCCCCCCATGAAGGCGATCTGCAGCAGTCGGGGGTCCACCAGGGGCTTGAGGTCCTTGGCGAGGAGGTCGAACTCCGCCTCGCTGGTGGGCACGAAGCCCCAGTTGCGCTCCCAGGCGGAGTTGTAAATCTCCCGAATGATGGTGATTTCCCGACGGAGCTGCCTGAGATCGGCGCCGCGCACGGTGAGGGTGGGCTCCCGCCGGCGCGTCTTCTCGGCCACTCGCAGCAACCGATCGAAGGAACCAGGGTGAACCTCCGATTCGAAGGCCAGCAGGTCCTTGGCCTTGACGAGGCCGCACTGCTCCAGAAGTTCGGCGTAGCGGGGCGGGTTGTAGGGCATCATCACCCGCGGATGCGCGTCGAACCCCTGCACCAGCAGCCCGCACTCGTAGTTGGTGGAGGGGTTACAGGGGCCCACCAGGGTGTCACACCCCTCGCCGCGCACCCAGTCGGCCGCTGCCTCCACCAGCGCCGTGGCCGCCGCCTGGTCGTCCTCGCACTCGAAGAATCCGAAAAATCCCCAGCGGTCGCCGTGGAAACGGTTGTGGGCGCGGTTGACGATGGCGGCAATGCGCCCCGCCACCCGGGTGCCTCGCCAGGCCAGGAAGAGCTCGCGGTCCGCGGCGCCATCCCGATAGAAGGCGTGGCGCGGGTCGAGCAGGGCCCGCACCTGGGACTTCAGGGGAGGCACCCAGTAGGGGTCGCCGGCGTACAGACGCCAGGGCAACGAGATGAAGCGCCCCACATCAGCGCCCCCGGCCACCGGGGCCACGCGCAGGGGCGCATCGTTCACGCGATCAGTCCCATCTCCTTGCCCACCCGTGCAAAGGCGTCCATGGCTCGCTCCAGGTGCTCGCGGGTGTGGGTGGCCATGTAGGAGGTGCGCAGCATGGCGCGCCCCGGCGGCACCGCCGGGGTGATCACGGGGTTGACGAACACCCCCTCCTGCTGCAGGCGGACGGCCATCACGAAGGCGGCACGATCCTCCCCCACCAGCACCGGGATTACCGGGGACTGCGAGGATCCGGTGTCGAACCCCAGCGAACGCAGGGCCTGCCCGGCGAACGCCGTGTTCTCCCACAGCCTCGCCCGCCGCTCCGGCTCCCGCTCGATGATTTCCACCGCCTTGAGCACCGCCGCCACCGAGGCGGGTGGGGGGGCCGCCGAGAAGATCAGCGACCGGGCGCGGTGCTTGATCCAGTCAATCACCCTGGTGTCGCCGGCGATGAACCCTCCCACCGAGGCGAGGGATTTGGAGAACGTCCCCATGATGAGGTCGACGTCCTCTTCCAGGCCGAAGTGTTCCGCCGTGCCGCGGCCATGCTGGCCCAGCACACCGACGCCGTGGGCGTCATCCACCATGAGTCGGCACCCGTAGCGCTTGCACAGGGCCACCAGGCCCGGCAGGTCGACGATGTCCCCCTCCATGGAGAACACCCCGTCCACCACCACCAGCGCGCCCTTGCCGTTGGGGCGGTTGCGCAGCCGCTCTTCCAGATCGGCGAGGTCGTTGTGGCCGAACTTGATGACCGTCCCGAACCCCAACCTCGCCCCATCGATGATGCAGGCGTGATCCAGCTTGTCGAGGTACACCACGTCGCCGCGATCGACCAGGCACGAGATGGCGCCCAGGTTCACCTGAAATCCGGTGGAGAAGGTGAGCGCCGCCGGCTTGTTGATGAACGAGGCCAGCTTCTCTTCGAGCTGCACGTGGATGTCCAGGGTACCGTTGAGGAAACGAGAGCCGGCGCATCCCGTGCCGTAGCGCGCCACCGCCTCCTGGGCGGCGCGCTTGACCTCGGGGTGATTGGTGAGCCCCAGATAGTTGTTGGAGCCCAACATCACCACCTCATGCCCGTCCATGGTCACCACCGGATCCTGGGCCGAGGAAATCACCCGGAAATAGGCGTACAGCCCCGCCGCCCGGACCGCGTTCGCTTCCTCGAAATCAAAACACTTCTGGAAGATATCCACGCACCCTCCGCCCGCCGTGGACTTCGCTTCGCTCATCCCGCGCGGATGGTACCACGAGGCACCCAGCCGTGGCGCCGGTACCAGGCCCAGGTGGCGCGTGCGCCGAGCTCGAACGGCACGTATCCGGCAACCCCGAGGGCCCGCAAAGACGGCGCCGTGACCGCGCTCCAGTGCCTGGCCAGCAGCTCGCGAGCCTTGTCCGAGGTCATCGCCACCCCCCGCGCCCCCAGCCGCTGGAGGAGGTCCCCGGCCAGGCCGGCGGCGCGCAGCACCACGCCCGGCAGGGGGAGGATCCGGGGAGCGGGCAGATCGCCGCTGCTCGCCAGGGTGGCCATGAGGTCATCCAGCCGCCGCGGCTGTGGCTCCCCCAGATGGAAGACCTCGCCACTGCCGACGCGACAGGCGGCGAGGATCGCGCGTACCACATCGGCCACGTGGGCCACGGTCACCCATCGCTCACCGGCCGGCAGAGGCACCACCCCGCGCGCCGCCAGCTTGAAGAACTGCAAGACGTCCCTGTCCCCGGGACCGTAGATGGCCGGCGGGCGAAGGATGACCCAGGCCAGGCCGGAGGCCCGCACCGCCTCCTCCGCGGCCAGCTTGGAGCGGCCATAGGCGGATATCGGGGTCGGCAACTCCTGCGGGGTGCGGCCTAGAGGGGTGGCGCTGGGACCGGCGGCGGCGAGGGAGGACACGTGAACCAGGCGCGCCGTGGGGGCGACCGCCAGCATCGCCGCCACCAGACGGCCCGTCCCGGCCGCGTTGGCACGCTGGAACTCGGCGGCGCGGCCGGCCCGTACCACCCCCGCCAGGTGGATCACCGTGGCGCTACCCCTCACCAGCTCGCGCAGGGCGGCCTCGTCCTCCAGCGACCCGACGATGATCTCTTCATCGTCACCGGCGCCGTCCCGGCGGCCGGCGCCGCGCACCAGCGCTCGCCGCGCCACCCCGGCGCGGCGCAGAGCATCGATGACGTGACTACCCACGAAACCGGTGGCGCCAGTGAGAGCCACCGGCGCCGCGATGCCCCCCGCCAGCCTGGCCGTTTCCTCCTCCCCCAGCTGGGGAGACAGCTCCGCCAGGCCAGCGGCAGGCACTTTCATTCCTCGCTGTACTCGGCCCAACTGGAGGAGGTCTCCCACACCCTCACCCGCTCCACCCGTACCCCCTGGGGGACGGTGTACCGCGCACCCGCCTGGGTGACCACCTCGCCGCCCTGGCGGAAGGCGGCGTCCAGGCGGCGGTAGAGGTAGCGGGCAATCACCTCGGTGGTGGCGTCCCCCTCATCCAGCAGCACCAGCCGCTCGGCAAAGGCCTGCAACGAGGGGGCCAGGGGGTCGTCGGCGGCCAGCACCATGGCGTGGTCGAAGCGGTCCAGCTCGCGCCGGGCCAGCTCCTTGACCACCTTGTAGTCGCACACCATGTCGTTGGCATCCAGGGAGGCGGCGCGCAGCACCACCTCGATGGTGCGGGTGTGGCCGTGGGGAAAGCGGCAGCGCTCCGGGTGCTTGTGCAGTCGATGCCCCGACTCGACCTCGAAGCGCTTGCAGATCCTGAAGATAGCTCCCATGCTCGAGTTTCGCCTAGTAGCGCACCAGCGCCAGCATTGCCTCCAGGATGTCCTCGCTCTGGGGCAGGATGACGTTTTCCAGCACCGGGGCATAGGCCACGAAGGTGTCCTTGGCGGCCAGCCGGCGCACCGGTGCATCCAGGTACGGGAACAGTTCGTCGCCGATGCGGGCGGCGATTTCGGCGCCGTAGCCGAAGGAGCAGGGCTCCTCGTACACCACCAGCGCCCGGCCGGTGCGTCGCACCGATGCCGAGATGCTCTGCCAGTCGTAGGGCAGGAGGGTGCGCAGGTCCAGCAGGTCCACGGTCTTGCCGGTGGCTTCCTGCAGGCGCCGGGCGGCGGCCGCGGCGCGCACGACGGTGGCCCCGTAGGTGATCACGGTGAGATTTTCCCCCTCGCTGACCCGGTCGGCCCGCCCGAAGGGGATCGAGTACTCCGGCCCCGGGTAGGGACCCTTGTTGTGGGTTTGCCGATAGAGGTGCTTGTGCTCCAGGAAGATCACCGGGTCGTCGCAGCGGATGGCGGTGCGCAGCAGCCCGTTGGCGTCCTGAGCCGTGGCGGGCATCACCACGCGCAGCCCCGGGATCGAGGTGAACAGCGCGGCGCCGCTCTGCGAATGATACGGGCCTCCCCCTTTCAGGTACCCCCCGGTGGGCACGCGGATGACCACCGGCGCCGACCACGCCCCCCCCGAGCGCCAGCGGGTGGTCGCCAGCTCGTTGCGGATCTGCTGGTAGGCGGGCCAGATGTAGTCGAAGAACTGGATCTCCACCACCGGCTTGAGGCCCCGCAACGCCATGCCCACCGCCCGTCCGACGATGTTGGCCTCGGCCAGGGGCGAGTTGAACACCCGGCGAGAGCCATAGAGGCGCTGCAGCCCGTGGGTAACCTTGAACACCCCACCCTTCCCCTTGACCTCCTCCAGCGCCTCCTCCAGGGAGCAATCGGCCACGTCCTCGCCGAACACCACGATGCGCTCGTCTCGCGACATCTCGTCCTTGAGGCAGGCGTTCAGGAGGTCCACCATGGTCTTCGGGGCGGGATCGGCGACCTCCGGCGGGCGGGCGAACGCCTCGGAGGTGGGGTCAACGGTGGGAGAGTAGATGTGGTCCGCCCACCGCTCCGGGGGGGGCTGGGGCATCGCCAGGGCCCGCTCGGCGTCGGCCGCCACCAGCGCCTCCACCTCGCCCTCGACGGCGTCGAGTTCGCCTTCGTTGAAACCGAGCTCAGCGGCCAGGAACGCGCGCATGAGCAGGAGCGGGTCGCGCGCCGCCTCCCGGGCCCGCAGCGACTCGGGTTTGTACAGCTTCTCGTCGTCGGAGAGGGAGTGGGAGTACGGCCGCACCACGTGGGCGTGCACCAGCGCCGGCCCGTTGCCGCCTCGCAGGCGGGCCACCGCCTCGGCCAGCACGGCGCGCGAGGCCAGGTAGTCGCAGCCGTCCACCTCGTACACGGCGAGGTTGGGGAAGTCCCTCACCAGCTGTGAAATAGATCCGCCAGGAGTTTGCACCGTCACCGGCACCGAGATGGCCCAGCCGTTGTCCTCGATCAGGTAGAGCACCGGCAGGCGGAGACTGCAGGCGGTGTTGAGGGACTCCCAGAACTCCCCCTGGGAGGTGGTTCCGTCCCCGAGGGTCACCAGCACCACCTCCCCCTCCTGGGGCACCGCGTCCGCGTGCAGGGTTTCGACCGTGCCGCGGCGACCGGCCTCGGCGAACCCCACCGCCTGCAGGCACTGGGTCCCGGTAGGCGAAGAGGAGGGTGCCACGTGCAGCCGTCGTGCGCCCCAGTGGGAGGGCATCTGCCGACCCCGGGAGTTGGGGCACGCCTCCGCTCCCACGCTGCCCAGGAACATCTCGTAGGGGGTCATCCCCAGGCCCAGGAGCAGGGCGCGGTCGCGGTAGTAGGTGAAGAACCAGTCGCGCCGGGGATCCAGCACCTGAGAGGCTGCCGCCAGCACCGCCTCATGGCCCACGCCGTTGATCTGGAAATACGCCAGGTTCTGCTGCTTGAGGAGGATCTCCCGATCGTCCACGCGCCGCGAGGTGAGCATGATGCGCCAGGCGGCCAACGCCTCTGTTCGATCCACCGCCAACGCTCCGCCGGAAGCGGTCTCCCCCATGCCAGAGCCTCCCCCCCGGCCCACCGTGCCGTCACCGCAGCGCCGTGCCGAGACGTGTCATTGTAACCAGCGACGGCGGTCAATCCCTTCCCTTCCCCACCCCTCCCATTCGCTTCATGGCCCACCGCTCGTCCGCACCGGTGTGCCGCAGGAGGCAGGCGCGACCACCTCGCCCTTCGCCAGGGCGCGCAGCAGCGGCCCATCGGCGGGCGGAGCGGCGAGCGCGCCCAGCTCGTCCCGCTCCACCCAGCGCACCTCCTGCCCCTCGCGACCACCGGGTATGCCACCCACGATGCGAGCGGCATAGAAAAGGAGAATGACGTCGCGACCCTCATCCCGATGCCAGGCGAAGGTCAGCGGCTCGCCCACCTCGACGCGCACACCCAGCTCCTCGTCCAGCTCTCGCGCCAGGGCCTCGGCAGGCGTCTCGCCCTCCTCCATGGCTCCACCGGGAAACTCCCACAATCCCGCGAGGTGAGTGCCGGGGCGGCGGCGCGCCAGCAGATACCGCCCGTGCTCGTCGCCGATCACGGCGGCCACCACCAGCCGCGGTCTACGACCCACCGGGCCTCGCCAGCGCCTGCTTCACCTCGGCGGTCAACCCCTCGATGGTGGCCGTCGCCCGCAGCTCGTCCACCTTGGCCTGTACTCCCTCCTGGGCGGTGCGTTGGCGCAGGAAGGCCTTCAGGCGGTCCCGCACCTCCTCGAAGGGGGACACCCCTTCTCCCCGCCGAGCCTCCACCTTGAAGACGTGAAAGCCATTGGGGCTGCGCAGTACGTCACTGACCTCTCCCGCCTGCAGCGCCCACACCTTCGGCTCCAGTTCGGGTAGCAGCATCCCGGCGCGCACCCAGCCCAGCTCCCCCCCCCGCTGGCCGGTGGCATCGGTGGACACCTCCCGTGCTACCGCGCCAAAGTCCTCCCCCGTGCGCACCCGCGCCAGGGCTGCTTCGGCCTTGGCTCGAGCCGCCGCCACGGCCTCCGGACTGGCCTGGGGAGAGACCTCCACCAGCACCATGCGGAGTT
Source organism: Acidobacteriota bacterium (assembly GCA_039961755.1). Taxonomy (GTDB): domain Bacteria; phylum Acidobacteriota; class Thermoanaerobaculia; order Thermoanaerobaculales; family Thermoanaerobaculaceae; genus CALEVZ01. The sequence continues at coordinate 34,781 of JABRVY010000224.1, forward strand.
TCACCTGCGGCGGGTGTTTGAACTCGGCGGGGTGCACCTCGTAGTACAACCTGGCATCGTCGTCCGAAATCTCGATGCCGGCTGCCAGCACCTTCTCCACGTAGCGGGCAATCAGTTGCCGCTCACCTTCGATGCGCACCAGCGTGGCCCGATCCAGCTTGGCCTCCGCCAGGGAACGGGTGAACTGCTCCTCCCCGCCCATCCGTGCCGCCTGCGCCCGCACCGCCTGCTCCGCGGCCGCCGCATCGACCTTGAGGCCGGCCGCCTGCGCCGCCTGCAGCAGCAGGGCCCGCGCCACCAGTTGATCGACCGCGTGGCGAAGGAGCGTCGCCTCGTCCATTTGCGTACCTCGCGTCATGGCTTGCACTGCCTGGCGCGCCAGATCCAGCTCCACGTCAGTCATGGTGGTCTGGTTGACGCGCAACACCGGGGTCGCTGCCCCAGCAACGTTGGCGAGGAGAAGCAGAACAGCGGTCAGTGCGAAAGGTTGCATCGTTCATCCCATCCCTGCGCCCGACGAGCGGGCGGCGGGCACCATACTCCCTGCGGGGCAAAAATACCAGCGTTGTGCCAGCGTCACGGCGGCGCCGCGAGAGGCGCCATGTGGCCACCTCAAGGAACCCCGCCGGGGCCCGTTACTCACCAGCCCTCTCGGCGTTCTTGGCGGCCTCCCACAGGGCATCCAGCTCGGCCATGGTCATCTGCCGCAGATCCAGGCCCCGCTGCCTGGCCGCCCGCTCCATGTGGGCGAAACGAGCCGAGAATCTGGCGTTGGCCTCCTGCAACGCGACCTCCGGGTCCATCTCCAGGTGCCGGGCGAGGTTGGCGAGCGCGAACAGAACGTCCCCCAGTTCGGCCCGGGCGCGCTCCCCGGGCCGGCCCGAGCGTTCCGTGGCAAGGACCTCAGATAACTCCTCCACCTCCTCGCGCAGCTTGGCCGCGACGTCCTCCACCCGCTCCCAGTCAAACCCCAAGGCTGCCGCCTTCTCGGTGATGCGCAGCGCCTTCAGCAGCGCTGGCAGGTGACGCGGCACGCCCTCGAGAGCCCCCCGCTCGCCGTTCTCTCCCTGCTTGATGGCCTCCCAGTTGCGCACCACCTCGGCCGCCCCTTCCACCTCCCGGTCGCCGAACACGTGGGGGTGGCGTCGCACCATCTTGGCGTGCACCTGCCGGCACACCTCGTCGATGTCGAACCATCCCTTTTCGCTGGCGATCTGGGCCACGAACACGATCTGGAACAACAGGTCACCCAGCTCGCCGGCCAGTCCCCGAGGCTCCCCCTCGTTCATGCTCTCCACCACTTCGTACGCTTCCTCGATCACGTAGGTGCGCAGACTGTCCAGCGTCTGCTGGCGGTCCCACGGGCACCCGCCGGGCGAGCGCAGCCGGGCACATAGAGCCACGAGTTGTTCGAACGGATTGGGGTCGGACATGGGCGGCGAGTATAGTCCAGCCCCTGACGAGCCGTGCTCGGTGGTTGTTCCCTCGGCTCAGACCGCGTACCATGGGACAGGTATGAAATCGAGGAGTGTCTGGTGAGCGAAGATTCCTCTGAAAAGACGGTCAAGGTCGTCGACCGCCGCTGGTTCACCGCCGACGGTGAGTTGCGTGATCTCCCGCCCCAGGATGTCCCGGGCCCACCCTCGCCTGCGGCGGAACCTGCCAACAACGTAGCGCCGCCGCGCGAGGTCGATCCTCCGGAGAAGACCAGGGAAGCGGCTACCGTTCGTCCACCCCACCCGCCGGAGCTGGGGTTGGTGGACCTCATCGACGCGCTCGCCCAGCCAGCGGCGGCGCTCCTCTCGGGGCAGCTCCCCGGGCGGGGGCGCGACCTGGAGGGCGCGCGCTACTACATCGACCTGCTGGGAGTGGTGCGCAGTCGCCTGGGCACTCCCCTCACAGCGGAGGAGACCCGTTACCTTGACGACGTCCTCTACCAGCTACGCTCGCTTTTCGTGGCGGCGACTCGCTAGCTCGACCCTGCTCGCCGCCGGGCTGGCGATCTCCCCCGTCGCGGCCCAGGAGCGCGTGCCAGGCTCCCCCGGCGAGCTCGAACGTGCCTGGGTACAGCTGGCCGCTGCCCTGGATCCGCTCGATGAGGGGGACCTGCGGCAGCGGTGCGAGGCGCTACGGCGCAGCGCCGCATCATTCGACGTGCGCCGAGCCACCCCTGCCAGCCTGGCGCTGGTCTTGAGCGCCCGTGCCCACCCTCCCCAGCAGGCGCGCACGATCCTCAACTGCGCCATCGCTCTCGACCCCGGTGCCCCGGAGCCGTGGTTCGCGCGCGCCGCCCTGGATCTCCGCCGCGCCGCTGTGCCCTCGGCCCTGGCCGCCCTCTGGCGCGGCGGCTGGGCACTCTTCCTCGATTCCCGCACCAGCGATGTGGCCAGCGCCGGAGCGTACCTCGCCACGCTGGCGACGGCGCTGGTGGCCTTTTTCCTGTGGGGGTTACTGGCCCTGCGCCGCACCGTCCCCCTGGTCTGGCACGACCTCGTCGAGACTACGGGATCGTGGCGGCTGGGCCGCAACGGTGTGGGCATCGCCCTGCTCATCGCCGGCCTGCCGATCTTCGTGAGCCTCGATGTCGTCTGGCTGGGGCTGTGGCTGCTGGCTCTGGGCTGGGCCTACCTGGACAGGCTGCAGCGCGCCCTGGGGCTCGGGGGGTTCCTGCTGGTGGCGGCCGCCCCGACGCTCATCGAATCAGGAGTGAGGGACTTGAGCTTTCCAGGCGATCCGGTTCATCGAGCCGCAGCGGCGCTGGTGGAGCGGCGCTGGGACTCCCGGATTTCCGACGAACTGGATGGGCTGGCGGAGCTGCTGGGTGACCAGCCCGGTTTTCATCAACTGCGCGGTGATACCTACCGCGCTCAGGGGCGGCTCGACGCCGCCCTGTGGGCCTACCGAGAGGGGTTGCGCCTCAGGCCTGATCACCCTGGCTTGCTGCTGGGGCAGGGAACGATTCACTTCCTGCTGGGTGAGTATCACGCCGCGCTGGAGTCCTTTCAGCGCGCCCGCGACGCCGGCGCGGATCGCGCCGTCGTCTCCTTCAATTTATCCCTCACACTGGCGCACACCTACAACTTTCGTGAGAGCGACGAGGCGCTCCAGCAGGCCCTGGCCGCTGACAGGAGGCGGCTGGCAGCCCTCACCAGGAGCCGCGAACACTCCCTCATCCTGCCCACCTTCACCCCTGCCGACGCCGACGCCTTGCTGGCGACCAAGGAGCGAGTCCTGCTGGTCAACCGGGGGTTGGTCCAGCCGCCTCTGGTCGTCGAGCGCAGCCTCGGCCACCCCCTCACCCTGGCCGCCCTCCTGGCGCTGGTGATTGCCATCGTGCATTCCCTGCTGCGCGAAAAGGGGGGAGTCCTCGCCCAGGCGTGCGCCAAGTGCGGAAGGGCGTTTTGCCGGCGCTGCCGGCTGGCGCACGAGAGCCAGACGTACTGCTCGCAATGTACTAACATCTTCTTGAAAAAGGACATGGTCGCCATCGATGCACAGCTCGCCAAGCGGCGTCAGCTGGCCCGACGGCGATTCGCCCTGGCGCTGGAGCGCCGCGTTTCCGACCTCCTCTTGCCAGGCCTGGGCCTGCTCTTCCACGGCCGGCCACGCCTCGGCCTCCTGCTGGCCACCATCTCGGGCGCGGCAGTGGCGGTGGGGGCGCTCTGGTTTCCCGTCTACGTCAGCCCAGCCCTGCTGCAAGTGCCGAGCTGGCCCGTGACCCTGCTCGCGGGCGCCGCGTTCGCGCTCTCTCTGGTGTTTGCTCACCTGGCACAGGTGGAGTCGAGGTAGCCATGGCCTTGGAAGGGACCCTGCGGGACTTCTCCCTCGCCGACATCTTTCAGCTCATCGGCCTGCAGCGCAAGACCGGCGTGTTGTCGCTGCGCTCACCCGACGATGTCGTCACCATTTCTTTCGTCGACGGCAAGGTGGTGGCGGCCGATTCCTTGAACGACCGCCTCGAGGACCGCCTGGGGCAGATCCTCCTCAAGACCGGAGTGATCAGCAATGAGGAACTCACCGCGTCGCTGAAGGAACAGATGGAAACGCTGGAGCGCCTCGGGCGGGTCCTGTTGCGCCGCAAGGCACTCGACCGCGAGGCGCTCAAGGAGGCGCTGCAGCGCCAGACGCTGCAGATCATCTACCGCGTCTTCCGCTGGCAGGACGGCGACTACAACTTCTCCCAGGAAGTCTCCGTCGACTACGACCCGGACCTCGTCATCCCCATCACCGCCGAGTCGATCCTCATGGAAGGCGCCCGCATGCTCGACGAGTGGCCGATCATCGAGCGGCGCATCCCCCACCGCGGCATGCTTTTCGTGCCCACACCCGCGGCCGCCCAGGTGGAAGTCAGGGACACCGAGGGCGAGGAAGATCTGATCGACTTCGACCTGGAACAGAGACCGTCCGCCCCCGCCGGAGAATCCGGCCGTGTCGTCGTGAGCTCGTCCGAGCAGGCGATCCTGCAGCTGGTCGACGGCTTCAACTCGGTGGAAGAGATCATCAAGAACTCCACCCTCAGCGAGTTTGAAACCTCCAAGGCGCTGTACACCCTGCTCTCTCGGGGTCTCATCCGGGAGGCGAACCGCTTCGAGGTGGCGCGCGCCGTCCGCCGCGACGCCCTGCCCCCCAGCGCATCCCGGTCGCTGCACGGCTTCCCCTGGCTCGTTCTGCTCCTCATTCCCCTGCTCGTGTCATCCCTGCTGGTGGCGCGCCGCAACCCCCTCAACCCCATCGAAGGCCCCGGTCCCAAGCTGGCCCCGCGCCTGCTCCTCTCGGTGTCCCGGGCGCGCATGATCGGCCTGTGGGAAGCTCTTGCCGCCCACGCCAGTCTCGCTGGCTCCCTTCCCGACTCCCTCTCCGAGCTCCTCACAGCCCGTCATCTCGATCCCCGCGCCGGCCGGGACCCCTGGGGACGCCCCTACCACTACGTCCTGCGGGAGGACTCCGTCCTCCTGGCCGGGAGCGGAGCCGCCGGTTCGCCGGAGCCGGAGCTGATCCTCTCCCACCAGGCCCTGCACCCACGAGAAAAGGCAGTTGCCGGATCGGGGGTTTCCCTTCTGGGACCTTGACAATCATCGACTCAGGTTCTATACTCCTCACGGCAGGGCTTTTTGAGGAGGGACTTATCAATGTCGAAAATCATTGGCATCGACTTGGGCACGACGAACTCGGTGGTCGCCGTCATGGAGGGCGGGAAGCCCACGGTGATCGCTAACCAGGAGGGGAGCCGTACCACCCCATCGGTGGTGGCCTTCGCGTCCGGTGGCGAGCGACTGGTGGGTCAGCTGGCCAAGCGGCAGGCGGTCACCAACCCGGAGCGCACGATCTTTTCCATCAAGCGCTTGATGGGGCGGCGGTACAACGAGGTTACCCAGGAGATCCGCTCGCTGCCGTTCCGCGTGGTGCGGGGCGAAAACGATACCGCGCGTGTGGAGGCAGACGGCAAGGTCTTCTCGCCGCCCGAAATTTCCGCCATGATCCTGCAAAAACTCAAGGTCGCCGCGGAGGACTACCTCGGCGAGAAGGTCCACAAGGCTGTCATCACCGTCCCGGCGTACTTCAACGACGCCCAGCGGCAGGCCACCAAGGACGCCGGCCAGATCGCCGGCCTGGAGGTGGTGCGCCTGGTCAACGAGCCCACCGCCGCTGCCCTGGCGTACGGTCTCGACAAGAAGAAGGACGAAATCATCGCCGTGTATGACTTTGGCGGCGGCACCTTCGACATCTCGATCCTGGAGGTGGGCGAGGGCGTGGTGGAGGTCAAGGCCACCAATGGCGATACCCATCTCGGCGGGGATGACATCGACCAGCGACTGATCGATTGGCTGGTGGAGGAGTTCCGCAAGGACCAGGGGATCGACCTGTCCAAGGATCGCATGGCCCTGCAGCGTCTCAAGGAAGCTGCGGAGAAGGCCAAGTGCGAACTCTCCTCGACTCAGGAGACGGAAATCAATCTGCCGTTCATCACCGCTGACGCCTCCGGCCCCAAGCACCTCACCATGAAGCTCAGCCGCTCGCGGTTCGAGCAGCTGGTGGGTGACATCATCCAGCGCACCGTGGCCCCCTGTCGGCAGGCGCTCAAGGACGCCGGGCTGGAGCCCAAGGACGTGGACGAGGTGGTCCTGGTAGGCGGGTCCACCCGCATCCCCATGGTCCAGCGCCTGGTCCAGGATCTCTTCGGCAAGGAGCCCCACAAGGGGGTGAACCCGGACGAGGTGGTTGCTGTCGGCGCTGCGGTGCAGGCAGGGGTGCTGATGGGCGAGGTGCGCGACCTCCTGCTCCTGGATGTGACGCCCCTTTCCCTGGGGGTGGAGACGCTGGGCGGTGTCAGCGACGTGGTCATCCCCCGCAACACCACCATTCCGACCCGCAAGGCGAAGGTGTACTCCACGGCCGACGATAACCAGACCCAGGTGGAGATCCACGTCCTCCAGGGCGAGCGTCCCATGGCCCGCGACAACCGCACCCTGGGGCGTTTCCACCTGGTGGGTATCCCGCCGGCGCCGCGCGGCATTCCCCAGATCGAGGTCACCTTCGACATCGACGCCAACGGCATCCTGCACGTGTCCGCCAAGGACCTCGGCACCGGCAAGGAGCAGAAGATCCAGATCACCGCTTCCTCCGGCCTCAGCGAGAGCGAGATCCAGCGCATGGTCAGCGAGGCCGAGCAGCATGCCGCCGAGGACCAGCAGCGCCGGGCCGAGGTGGAGTCGCGCAATCGTCTGGACGCCCTTGCCTACTCCACCCAGAAGCTGCTGGACGAGAACAAGGACAAGCTTCCCGAGGCGCAGCGCTCCGACACCGAGGCAGCCCTCGCCGATGCCCGCAAAGCACTGGAGGAAGGCAAGAAAGAAGCCATGGATGCGGCTTACGATCGCCTCACCAAGGCCTCGCATCGCCTGGCCGAGGAGATTTACCGCGCCGCCGCACCGCCCAAGGACTCGTCCCCGGCGGGAGGTTCCGCCCGTGCGTCGAGTTCCGACGACGACGTGGTCGACGCGGAATACGTTGACGTAGAATCGAAGACGAGTAACTGACCCCGCGGGAGGAGGTGCCGTGGTTCTGGATATCCGCCTGGTGCAGGAGCTGCTCGCCCTTCGCAACCGACTCCGCGACGCGCTCGAGCGGGCCGAGTCGCGGGCGTTGGGCGGCAGCCTCTGGCCAGGGCCCCATACCCTGGAACCCGCGGTGGATGTCTGGGAAACCGCCGAGGACGTCGTCGTGGAGGTCGAGCTGCCCGGGGCTCGTGTCGCCGATATCACGCTTCGACTCGACGGCCAGGTGCTGCTGGTCGCCGGGCACCTCCCCTCGGAAGTCGAAGAGAACGCCCGCTACTTGCGCATGGAGCGACCACGGGGCGCCTTCTCCCGCCACATCCCCCTGCCGGTGGACGTGGCGGGGGAACCCCGCGCCACCCTGCGTGGCGGAGTCCTCCGCGTTTCCCTGCCGCGGGCCGAGGCCCCGCGGCGTCGCAGAATTCCGGTGCAGCAGGAGGGACCATGAGTTCCTCATCGTCGCGTCGCTACCACATGATCAGCTGGGTCGCCGCCCGTTACGACATTCATCCCCAGACGCTCCGCCTCTACGAGCGGGAAGGCCTGCTCCAGCCCACGCGCAGCGAGGGGAACACGCGGCTTTATGACAACGAAGCGTGCGAGCGGCTGGAGTTCATTCTCACCCTCACCCGCGACATGGGGGTGAACCTGGCCGGCGTCGAGGTCATCCTGGGAATGAAGCAGCAGATCGATGCGCTCACCAAACAGGTGGCCCACTTGCAGGAGCTCTTGGAGAGGGAAACGGCCCGGCGTACCATGATCGGCAGAGGCAACGCGCTGGCGCCCCGCCCGGCCGGGGGTCTGGTACCCAGCGAGGAGGAGTGATCAAAGACCGGGAGTTCAACGATCCCGAGGCGGCCCTTCTCCGTCGCTATCTGCAGGAGATCGGCCGCTTTCGTCAGCTCACTCCCGAGGAGGAGAAGGAGCTGGGGTACCGCGTGCGGGAGGGCGACCCGGAGGCGTTGCGGCGGCTGGTGGAGTCCAACCTCCGCTTCGTGGTGGCCTACGCCAAGCGCTTTCGCCACTCCCGGGTGCCCCTCCTGGACCTCATCAACGAGGGCAACATCGGTCTGATCCAGGCGGCGTCCAAGTTCGACCCGGACCGCAACGTCAAATTCATCACCTACGCCGTCTGGTGGATCCGCCAGGCCATCCTCCACGCCCTCTCCGAACACGGAGCCACCTTTCGTCTGCCCCAGAAGCAGGCCAACCTCCTCTACCGGCTGGAGCGCTCCCGGCAAGCTTTGGGGCGCGAGCTGGAGCGCCCCCCCAACGAGGAGGAGCTGGCCGACGAGCTGGCCATGACCCCGGAAGAGGTGCGCCTGCTGTTGTCAACCAACCAGAGTTTCCTCTCCTTGAACCAGCCCGTGGACGAGGAGGGGGAGGCGGAGTTCGGCGACCTCCTGGAGCAGTACGTCGTGCCCGACACCGACGAGGAGGTGTTGCGGCAGTCCTTCGAGGAAACCCTCCGCGAGGTGCTCGACGAGCTGTCGGCCAAGGAGAGGGAGGTCCTCAGGCTCCGCTTCGGCCTCGATGACGATGAACCGCGCACCCTGCGAGAAATCGGTGACCAGCTCGGGATTTCCCGCGAGCGGGTACGCCAGATCGAGAGCCAGGCGCTGGCCAAGCTGCGCCGCAGCGCCAAGGCTCGCACCCTGGTTGGCTACTTGAACTGACCCCTTGCCGCCGGGCGGGGCGGAGGCCGGCGTCGACGCTGTGCACTGGTTGGCGGTCAACACCCTGGTGGGCAAAGTCGGGACCGCCCGAACGGTACAGCCGAGTCCCCGGGCAGAGTCGACCGACGGGGTTACGGGCGCTGCTTGAGGTTACCCGGCAGCTCCTCGACGGAGTAACGCAGCACCCTGGCGATCTCCTCCCCGTCCGCCGCCTTGACCAGATTGGCCACCGTGGTGCGGTTGCGGCAGATCCAGGACAGGCGCGCCAGCCAGCGCAGGTGCGCCATGTCCTTGCGCAGCGCCAGCAGGAAGAACAGGTGGGTGGGTCGCTCGTCGGGGGAGCCAAACGCCACTCCAGTCTTCGACCGCGCCAGGAAGAGGAACTGCCGGGGGAACTTCTCCGCCGCCCGGTGCCGCGCGTGGAGAAAGGCGACGCCGTTGGGCATCGCCGTCGGCACCATGCGCTCCCGCTCGGTCAGCGCCGTTTCCAGCCACCGGGCGTCGCTGACCAGCCCCAGCTCGCCAACTCTCGCCACGATCGCCGAGATGACTGACTCGCGACTGTCCGCCTGGAGATCCGCCACCACGTGGCTGGCATCAAACAGTTCGGCGAACGCCGGATCAGCAGCCTCAACAGCCCCAGATGCTTCAGGATCGCTCACGGCCGCTCCTCCCTCCTCGGTCCCGAGGGGCGTTCATTGTAGCCCAGCTTCTTCGCACAAGAGAGCGAAGGTGCGCTCCAGGTGCGCCTCATCGGTCGCCAGGTTTCCCACCGCAACCCGCAGGCAGAGCTTGCCCTTGAGTCTGGTGTGGGAGAGGAAGACCTCCCCGCGGGCGTTGACCCGTTCCAGCAGTGCCAGGTTGAGGCGCTCCAGCACCGCCTCGTCGGTTTCTCCCGGCGGGCGCACGCGGAAACAGACCACCGAAAACGGCACCGGCGCCAGCCGCTCGAAGGCCGGGTGCTCATCCACCCGCGCGGCAAACGCCCGCGCCAGGCGCACGTGACGCCGCACCGCCTCCTTCAACCCCTCCAGCCCGAAGTGGCGAAACACGAACCACAGCTTCAGGGCGCGAAAGCGCCGACCCAGCTGGAACGAATAATCCATCAGATCCACCACCCCGGCGGCGTCGGTGCGCAGGTACTCGGGCACCAGGGAGAGGGCGCGCCGGAAGACCTCCGGCCGGGAGGTGAGCAGCACCGAACAGTCGATGGGGGTGAACAGCCACTTGTGGGGGTTGGCCACCAGCGAGTCGGCCTCCTGGCAGCCGTCCAGCGCCCACCGGAACTCTTCCGCCACCGCGGCGCTCCCGGCGTAGGCGGCGTCCACGTGCAGCCACACTTCGTGGCGGCGGCACACCTCGGCGATGGCCGGCACCGGGTCAACCGCCGTCGCCGAGGTGGTTCCCACCGTCGCCACCACTGCAAAGGGCAGTTTTCCCTCGTGACGGTCCTCGCGCAGCGCATGATCCAGCACGTCCGCCTTCATGCGGAAGCGTTCGTCGGTGGGGATCCGGCGCACGTGCCGCCGACCGAGGCCCAGCACGATCGCCGCCTTTTCCACCGAGGAATGGGCCTCCTCGGAGCAGTACAACACCAGCGGCCGGATCCCCGACAGGCCCTCCTCCCGCACGTCCACCCCGGCCGCCTCCCGGGCCGCCGTCAGTGCCACCAGCGTGGAGGTCGACGCGGTGTCGGCGATCATTCCGAACCAGTCGGCAGGCAGACCCAGGGCGCGGGCGTACCACCCCACCACCACCTGCTCCAGCTCGGTCAGCGCCGGGCAGGTCTTCCACAGCATGCCGTTGACGTTGAGCGCGGCGGTGATGGTTTCGGCAAGAATGCCCGGCCCCGACCCGGTGATGCCGAAGTACGCCAGGAAGCCCGGGTGATTCCAGTGGGTCACCCCGGGCAGGATGATGCGGTCGAGATCCTCGAGCCAGCGCTCCACACTGTCGCCATGGATCGGCGGCTCGGGGGGAAGAGCGTCCCGCACCGCTCCCGGTTGTACCCGGGCCAGAACCGGCAGGGTGGCGACGGTGCGCCGATAGCTCGCCACCCACGTGGCCACCTGGCGCAGCGCCGCTTCCAAGTCCGCGGGGTCGAGATCCCCTACCTTGCGAATTCTCTCTTCGTCACCCATGGGCCCCCCTCAACCCACCGATTCTCGCATGGGCGGGGCGGGTGTATCCTTCTCCCCCGACCGGCCGGGACACCGGCACCGCTTGGAGACCTCGTGAACCCAACCAGTGTGCTCGACTGCATAGGAAACACGCCGCTGCTGCCGGTGCGGCGCATGGTGGAGCCGGGGATGGCGGCGGTGTATCTCAAGATGGAGGCCTGGAACCCCTCCGGATCCTTGAAGGACCGCATCGTCAAGATGATCCTGGAGCGCGCCCTGGCCGAAGGCCGCCTCAAACCCCACCACATCATCATTGACGCTTCCTCGGGCAACACCGGCATTGCCCTGGGGATGATCGCCCGGGTGCTGGGGTACCGCTCCCGCATCTACATGCCCGAAACCAAGACCATCGAGCGGCGCAAGATCATGCAGGCGTGGGGGACCGAAGTGGTGCTCACCTCCGGCGCCGATCAAAACTCCCACATCTGGGCCGCCGAGGAGGCCGCGCGGGACACCGAGACGTACTTCTACCTCAATCAGAACGGCGACCCGGGCAACTGGCTGGCCCACTACCACGGCACCGGTAGCGAGCTGCTGGCGCAGACCGAGGGGCGCCTGGATTGCTTCGTGGCCGGCGCTGGTACGGGCGGGATGTTGATGGGGGTGTCGCGGCGCCTCTCGGATGCCGGTCTGGCCACCCGCATCGTGGCCGTAGAGCCCGCCGAACCCCACTCACGCATCGAGGGTTTGCTCCACTTCGACGGCTCCTACACGCCGCCCATCTGGGAACCCCATCGCGTCCATGCTCACGTCCAGGTGAGCGACGATGATGCCTTCGCCACCGCCCGTCGCATGATGCGCGAGGAGGGCCTTTTTTGCGGTCCCTCCGCCGGGGCGGCCCTGTTCGTGGCGCTGGCCGAGGCCCGTCGCCTGGGCGAGGGCAAGGTTGTCGTGGCGGCCGCCTGCGACCGCGGAGAGCGCTACCTCTCCACCCGTCTCATCGACGGAAACTGACAACCCGCTCTAGCGCCACTTGATGGTGCAGCCTAAAGCCTTGGTCTCGGCCACAGGGATCGGTTGTCCGGCCGCCACCGCTCGCAGAGCATCGGCCAGGTAGTGCTTCTCCACCTTCTCCGGCTCCCGGGCGTTGTCGTCGATGGCCCCGTGGTACACCAGCTTGCCGGCGGCGTCGAAGAGGAACACCTCGGGCGTGCGGGTGGCGCCGAACGCTCTGGCCACGCCGGAGGTGTCGTCCACCACGTAGGGGAACTTGAACCCCCGCTCCCGCGCCCGCTCCTGCATCACCTCGTAGGAGTCCTCGGCCACCTTGGCGGGGTCGTTGGGGTTGATGACGATCACCCCGATGCCCATCTCCGGGGCACGGTTGCCCAGCTCGGCGATGCGCGTCTCCCACGCCTTCACCCACGGGCAGGCGTTGCAGGAGAACATCACCAACGTCCCCCTCTCCCCCCGCACATCGGCAATGGACACCATCCGGCCACTCACGTCCTTCATCTTCACGTCGGTGGCGGGCGCCTGAGCCCCCAGCTCGATCGCCAGGGCCACGCCGGCCGCCGCCACCAGCACCACTGCCAGGGCCAGAACCTTCCTCATCCTCGCTCACCCCTTTCCCGCCGCTTCGCCGGCGGCCATGTCCACGGCGGCGCGGAACTCCTCGAAGCTGGCGCCGCCCTCCCAGAATCGTACCAACCGCCGGGAGCGGTCGTACACCAGGGTGGCCGGCAGCGCCCCCGACCAGCGCTCGCTCACCGCATCGATGAACTCCTGATCTTTCCCCTCCTTGATGTAGCTGGGGAAAGTCACCCCCTGCTCGGCCAGGAACTGCCGCGCCATCTCCGCCTGATCGGGGAAATCGGCGGACACCAGGACGAGGTCCAGGCGCTCCTGGGGGAGTTCCCTGGACAGCCGAACCAGCGCCGGGAACTCCTCCCGGCACGGCAGGCACCAGGTGGCCCAGATGTTGACCAGGACCACCTCGGATTGCGAAGCGCGCACGCGTTCCTCCAGCTGCGCCCCCGTCACCGCCAGCAGGGGAGGCGCATCGGAGGACATGGACGACGTCGATGGCATCGGGTCCCTCTTGCACCCCCCGAGGAACCCCATCATCGCCACCAGTACCGCCAGCACTCCGACCCGACGAACCATGCTTCTGCCCTGTCGTCTGGAACGTCGCGGCGACCTCCCCTCTTCCCAGGTCGGTACCCCCGTGGGTTGTTACTCCGGGAAGCGACGGGTGATGTTGAACCCCAGCCTGACGTCACCTTTCTCAAAACCGCCGGGCAGGTCGGAACCCACGAGAAGGTCAACGGTGGTGGCGCGGGAGTTGCCCAGGTACATGAGAAACTCGTGGCCGGGTACGCGCTTTACCAAACCCACCGCCCACGCCGTCGTGCCCGTAGATGCATCTCGATTGGCGGGAACGCCTTCCGCCAGCAGGCCCCAATTTTTCGGCAGGTGCCAGGCGACGGCCGCCCCGAGATTGGCGGCCCGCCGCAAGGTCGGCGTGTCGGAGGCGAACATGGGTACGAGAAAGATCTCAAAGGATGACGACAGCTCACGGGCAAGGACCAGCTGGCCGATCCCCGTCCAGCGCTCCTCCACCCCCCGCGCTCCCCGGAAGCCGGCACCCAGACGGATTGCCATTCCGATGGGCCAGCCCTCCCCCTGCCGGGCCAGGGTCACCTTGGCGTTGGCCTCCAGCTGCTTGAAAAAGGAGGACCGGTAGAGACCTACTTCCAGGT
>JABRVY010000225.1:0-29889 GCA_039961755.1 Acidobacteriota bacterium
GGGGGGCCCCCCGGGTCTCCACGGCGGGGCGGGGCGGCTGCCACTGCCCGGAAAGCGGGAGCACGGTGAGGGCACGCTGGCCGTCATCGGCCTCCACCTCCAGGAGCTCCGGCCGCCGCAGCACAGCCGCCGTCGTGCACCCCACCACGGCCGCCCAACGCCAGCGCCAGCGCAGGATCCAGGTGCCGCCGCCCAGGCGATCCAGCCACTCCTGCGGGTCGGGGAACGGCGGAGGCTCGGGGAGGGCCAGAGCGGGCACGCGATGCGGCTCGGTATGCAGAAGTCGGCTCAGGGTCGGTCGGTCGACGGCGTCGCTGGAGTCCAACCGGCGCTGGCGACGCGCCGCAACGCCGTCCCGAAGGGCCACCCCTCGCTCCACGACCCGGCCCTCCCGCACGCGCCACCACCCCTCGGCCACACGCTCCAGGTAGAGGTCCTCCACCCGCGCCGAGGCATGCTCTCTCAAGAGCGCCTGGCAAGCGGCGAGGGCGTCGAGAAGGCGGTCGGCACCCATGCTGTCGTGATAGCATAAGCCGCCTTTTGCGCGAGGTGGGGAGGGCGTGCCGTGAGCGAGGATTTCCGAGAAAGGTTGCGCCGGTTGGAGCAGGCCAGCCTCGCCGGGGGTGGGGCGGAGCGCATCGCGCGCCAGCATCAGGCCGGCAAACTCACCGCCCGAGAACGCTTGGAGCTGCTGCTGGACGCGGCCTCCTTCGATGAAGTCGACCAACTGGTGACCCACCGCTGCACCGACTTCGGCATGGACCGGCAGCGCATCCCGGGGGATGGGGTGGTCACCGGGTTCGGGCGCATCGAGGGTCGACCGGTGGCGGTGTTCGCCCAGGACTTCACCGTGTTCGGCGGCTCCCTGTCCGAGGCGCACGCCGAGAAGATCTGCAAGATCATGGATCTGGCGCTGAAGTTCGGCATCCCGGTGATCGGCCTCAACGACTCGGGGGGGGCGCGCATTCAGGAGGGAGTCGTGTCCCTCGGCGGCTACGCCGACATCTTCCTGCGCAACACCATCTCTTCGGGAGTGATCCCGCAGATTTCGGCGATCCTGGGGCCGTGCGCTGGCGGGGCCGTGTACTCCCCGGCAATTACCGATTTCATCTTCATGGCCCGCGGCTCGAGCTACATGTTCGTCACCGGGCCCGAGGTGATCCGCACCGTGACCCACGAGGAGGTCACCATGGAGCGCCTGGGCGGCGCCACGACCCACGCCCAGATCTCGGGGGTGGCCCACTTCGCCTGCGACGACGACGTCGACACGCTGGCGCGCATCCGCCGCCTGGTCTCCTTCCTGCCCCTCAACAACGCTGCCGATCCCCCCGTCCGCCCCACCGACGACCCCCCGGATCGGGAGAGCGAGGAGCTCGACCGCCTGGTACCAGCCGATCCCAACCGACCCTATGACATCAAGGAGCTCATCCGCGCCGTCGCCGACGGCGGCGACTTCCTCGAAGTGCATGAGCTCTACGCCCGCAACATCGTGGTGGGCTTCCTTCGCATGGCGGGCAGGCCGGTGGGGGTGGTGGCCAACCAGCCGGCGCACCTGGCCGGGGTGCTGGACATCAATGCCTCGGACAAGGGGGCCCGCTTCGTGCGCTTTTGCGACGCGTTCAATATTCCCCTGCTCATTCTGGAAGACGTGCCCGGGTTCATGCCCGGCGTCGAGCAGGAGCACGGCGGGATCATCCGCCACGGTGCCAAGCTGCTGTACGCCCTGGCCGAAGCCACCGTCCCCAAGGTCACGGTGATCACCCGCAAGGCCTACGGCGGAGCCTACTGCGTGATGGGATCCAAGCACATCCGCACCGACTTCAACTTCGCCTACCCCACCGCCGAGATCGCCGTCATGGGTTCCCAGGGGGCGGTGAACATCCTCTACCGGAGGGAGATCGAGTCCGCCTCCGACCCCGAAGCCAGGCGGGCGGAGCTGATCCGGCTGTACAACGACGCCTTCGCCAACCCCCTGAGTGCGGCGCAACGGGGCTTCGTGGATGCCATCATCGAACCCCGTCACACCCGCCGGCGCGTCGTGCAGGCCCTGGCCCTCGCGGTCAACAAGCGCGACTGGATGCCTGCCAAGAAGCACGGGAATATCCCGCTATGAGGTGGCTTCGGGCCAATCACCGGGAGCCGGGGAAGGGTGCTCCCCTCTCGCTGGCCCCGCAACGCCGTGGCCGAGGGTGGCTCTCGCCCCACCGGGAAGGGAACGCATGCGGATTTTGATTGCCAACCGCGGTGAGATTGCCCTGCGCATCATCCGCGCCTGCCGGGAGCTGGGGCACGAGAGCGTGGCCGTCTACTCGGAGGTGGACCGCACCCAGCCCCACGTGCTGGCCGCCGATCTGGCGCTGCCCATCGGACCGGCGCCAGCGCGCGAGTCCTACCTCAACCAGCAGGCGATCCTCCAGGCGGCGGCGCGCGCCGGGGCCGGGGCCGTGCACCCCGGCTACGGCTTCCTGGCCGAAAACGCCAGCTTCGCCCGCGCCGTCGAGGCTGCCGGTCTCATCTGGATTGGACCGCCGCCCCAGGCCATCGAGCTGCTGGGCTCCAAGACCGCGGCGCGGGAGCTGGCGCGCCGCGTGGGTGCGCCCATCGTGCCCGGCACCGACCCCCTGCCGGACGCCGCGGCGGCGCGTCGCTTCGCCAAAGAGGTGGGCTATCCCATTCTGCTCAAGGCGGTGGGCGGCGGCGGCGGCAAGGGGATGCGAGTGGTGCGGAACGATGCGAAGGTGGACGAGGCGCTGGCTCGCGCCGCCTCCGAGGGCAAGGCGTTCTTCGCCGACGATCGGGTGTACGCCGAGAAGCTCATCGAGTGCCCCCGCCACATCGAGGTGCAGATCCTCGGCGATCGCACCGGTACCATCCTGCACTTTGGCGAGCGAGAGTGCTCGCTCCAGCGGCGGCATCAGAAGGTCGTCGAGGAGACCCCCTCGGTGGCGGTGGACGGCGAGCTGCGCCGGCGCCTGGGCGAGGCGGCGGTGGCGGTGGCGCGCGGGGCCGGTTATCGCTCCGCCGGCACCGTGGAGTTCCTCCTGGGCCAGGATGGCCAGTTCTACTTCCTGGAGGTCAACACCCGCCTGCAGGTGGAGCACCCGGTGACCGAGGTGGTCTACGGGGTCGACCTGGTGCACCTGATGATCCGCGAGGCGCTGGGGGAGACCCTGCCCCTGCGTCAGGAGCAGATCGCACCCCGCGGCCACGCCATCGAGTGCCGGGTCTACGCCGAGGATCCGCTGCGCAACTTTGCCCCCTCGCCGGGCACCATCGAGCTGCTGGAACGCCCGGGAGGGCCGGGAGTGCGGGTGGACTCGGGGGTGCGCACCGGATCGGTGGTGCCGCTCGACTACGACCCCATGCTGGCCAAGCTGATCGTCTTTGGCGCCAACCGCGAGGAGTCGCTGGCGCGGCTGCGACGCGCCCTCGCCGAGTACCGTATTGTTGGCATCGCCACCACCCTGCCGCTGTTCCGGCTGTTGCTGGACATCCCGGCCTTCCGCCACGGCGATCTGCACACCGGCCTGCTGGACGAACTGCTTTCCCGGGGGTCCGTCGAGGCGCTGGAGGCGGCGGGCTCACCGGAACTGGAGAAGCTGGCGATCATGGCGGCCGGCTGCCTGGAGGCGCGGGCGGCGGCGGCGCTGCCGGCGGACCTCATGGAGACTGTGGAGCGGGAGGGAGCGGCGTGGCGACAGGAGGGGCGGCGCATGGCCCACGGGAGGTTCCCGCGATGATCGTTCCCCGCCTGTCACCGTCTGCCCCGGCGAGAAGCCGCCTGTCCCCCCTCCCCTCGCCCCGGGCCACGGCCAGCAGGGGCGGTGCGGGCAACCGACATGCTGGGTGCAACGGCGGCTCGGAGGTCCTGGCATGAAATGGTGGGTCGAGCGCGACGGCCGCCGCTTCGAGGTGGTGGTTTCGAGGCAGGAGCAGCGGTTTTCGGTGCGCCTGGACGGCCACGAGCGTCGGGTGAGCTTTGTGCCGGTGGCCTCCAACCTCTCGGCCATGCTCGATGAGGAGGGGCGCGCCTATTCGGTGGCACACCAGCGACTGGGCCGGGGTCGCTGGCGGATTTCACTGGGAGACAGAGAGTTCGTCGTTCAACTCCGGGACCCGCTGGAGCGCGAGACGGCCCGGCACTCTCTCTGCCGGGAAGGTCCCCAGGAGATTCGCGCGCCCATTCCGGGCAAGGTGGTACGTCTGGCGGTGAGCAAGGGCGACGTCGTCACGGCGGGCCAGCCCTTGCTGGTCCTGGAGGCGATGAAGATGGAAAACCCCATCTGCGCCGAGGGGCCAGGCCGCGTGGACGAGCTGCTGGTGGCGGCGGGGGCCACCGTGGAGGGCGGCCAGTTGCTCGTCATGCTGCGCTGACGTTCACATTATTGAACATCGCGTGCAGATTACCGAATTCTTTATTGAGACGTAATTGAGACGAGTCTGTGCTCGCTAGCCCGGTAGATGTCCGTGCCAATTGGCAATGATATTGCACGCAGGGCAGCACGCCGCTCCGCGGCGACCCCGCTCACCCAGGAGCGAGACGTTTGAGTGTTGAAGAAAGGAGGTGATCCGCGGTACCCGAGGGGAGACGAGATCAACTCTGTCGCGGGTAGCTGGCATCGTCCAGCAGGGTGAGTCGTGGTTTCTTGGAGTCGAAAAAGGAAGGAAGGAGGATCTATGAGAGGAGTTGGAAAGTACCTTTTCCCTGTGTTGCTGGCAGTGGTTCTGGCCGGCGGCGCGTTGGCCCAAACCACCGGGTCCATCGAGGGGACGGTGAGTGACGAGCAGGGCAACCCCCTTCCCGGCGTCACCGTGGAAGCCGCGTCACCAAGTTTGCAGGGCACCCGGGTCGCGGTTTCTGACGCCAACGGCAAGTTCCGTCTGGTATTGCTGCCGCCGGGCACGTACACCGTGAAGACCTCTCTGTCGGGGTTTGCCACCATCGAGTCGGCCGACGTGGTAGTGGGGCTGGGTCGCACGGTCCAGCTCAACGTGCAGATGCGCAGCGCCTTTCAGGAGGAGGTGGTGGTGTCCGGTGCCGCTCCCACCATTGACACCCGCTCCACCGAGATGGGCGCCAACTTGAGTAAGGACTTCTTCACCAACCTGCCCATCGGGCGCAACTACGCATCGGTGGTGCAGGTGGCACCGGGGACGAGCACCGACAACTCCGGCATCGTCGTATACGGTTCCACCGGGGCCGAAAATGCCTACTACATCGACGGCGTCAACACCACCGGTGTGGAGCTGGGCCAGCAGGGCAAGCGCCTGAACTTCGAGTTCATCCAAGAGGTGCAGGTGAAGACCGGCTCCTACAACGCCGAGTTCGGTCGCGCCACCGGCGGGCTGATCAACGTGATCACCAAGTCGGGCGGCAACGAGCTGACCGGAACGGTGTTCGGTTACTACGATCCGCAAAGCCTGCGGCAGAGCACCAAGAAGTCAATCGAGCAGTCGGCGGAGGCGCTGGCTCGATCCTTCACCGTCGACGCCCAGGACCGCCGCGATTTCGGCGCTGATCTCGGGGGCTACCTCATCAAGGACGCCCTGTGGTTCTACGGTGCCTACAACTACGTCGCGGAGGACGAGGATCAGAAGGTCGCCAAGGACTTCACACCCTTCGGCGGCCCGGCGCAAGGCAAGATCTACACCCAGAAGGTGCGGCGCGATCTCTGGTCGGGCAAACTCACCTGGCGCGCCACCCAGAACCACTCCCTGGTGCTGTCGATGTTCGGCGACCCCTCCACCCAGGATGGCCCGGCGCGTGGCTTGGCCGGTCCCGAAACCACCTTCCTGGAGAACATCAAGGAGGGTGGAACCAACGGCACCCTGAAGTACGAGGGAGTGCTCGGCGCCTCCGTGGTGGTCAACGCGCAGGTGGCCCAGCACCGCGAGAAGAACATCGAGGACGGCCCCGGTTTCAACATGGTGTGGGTGGCCGACTACACCAACCCGTTGTACCTGCAGACCGGTCAGCTCGTCGTCTCGGGTGGTCTCGGCTTCGCCCAGCGCCAGAAGTTCGGGCGCGACGACTACCGCGCTGACCTCTCCTACTTCCTCAACAACTTCGGCGGCGACCACGAGTTCAAGGTCGGCGCCGAGTACGAGGAGATCGACGTCGACAACCGCAACTACAACACCGGCGGAGAGCGCATCTACAAGTTCCAGCGGCGGCACGCCGTGACCGGCCTCAACACCATTTACTATCGCCATCGGTACTACATGAAGCGCTTCCCCACCGACCTGTTCGCCGTTGATTCGTCGTGGATTCTGAATCCCCAGATCGTCACCTCTGGGGCTGACTCCTACTCCGCCTACGTGCAGGATTCCTGGCGCCTGACTCCGGCGCTCACCCTCAACCTCGGCGTGCGCTACGAACAGCAGCGGCTGTACGACAACGCTCAGGCGGTACAGGCCAAGATCAAGAACACCGCGCCTCGCTTCGGTTTCATCTGGGACTACAAGGGCGACGGCACCTCCAAGCTGTTCGGGTCGTATGGCCGCTTTTACGAGATGATCCCCATGGATATGGTGATTCGCTCGTTCGGCGGTGAAATCACGGCGTTCTTCTACAACTATTCACCGAATCCTGGCGACGTGTACTGCGACCCCGACACCCATGCCAACGTGCGCCGCTGCTCGCCGCTCGGGCACGAGAACACTCCCGTCGACCCCGACCTCAAGGGGCAGTACATCGACGAGATCGTCCTCGGTACCGAGTACGAGGTGGCCCGCAATCTGGCCATCGGCGCCAAGTACATCTGGCGCGATCTGGGCATGGTCATCGAGGACTCGCTGGGCTTCGACCAGGGCTACTACATTGGCAACCCTGGCCGGGGCGTGCTGCGCTCCTCCTGGGACATGAACTACGAGCGCGAATACCCGGTGCCTGACCCGAAGCGCACCTTCAAGGGCATCGAGCTGTCGGCGCGCAAGCGCTTCGCCGACAACTGGGCGTTCATGGCCAGCTACCTGTGGTCCAAGCTGGAGGGGAACTACGACGGCACCTTCCAGGCGTCCACCGGGCAGCTCGACCCGAACCTCAACTCCGCCTTCGACTACGCCGAATTCCAGGTCAACAACAGCGGCAAGCTGTCCAACGATCGAACCCACCAGTTCAAGCTCGACGGGTTTTATAACCTGCCCATGGGGCTGAACATCGGTCTGTCCGCGTACTACCGGTCCGGAACGCCAATCACCGCGATGGGATACTCGCTGGCGTACCAGAACTGGGAGTTCTACCTCTCCGAGCGAGGCGCCTTCGGGCGGACCAAGAGCGAGTATGAAATGGACCTGCACCTGGACTACCCGGTCAAGATGGGCGGCATGCAGGTCACATTCCTCGCTGACATCTTCAACCTCCTGAATCGACAGGGTGAAACCAGCCGCAATCTGCGCTACGACCTGGACGAGGATTACACCCCCATCAACTACGACACCGGCCAATTCGAGCCACCCATCCGACCGGGTGACAGTTCTCGTCCGCCCACCAACCCGGCGTTCAACACCGCCAACAACTGGCAGGATCCGCGCTCCATCCGTCTCGGCGTGCGGATCGCTTTTTAGAGTACCTCCAATCCAGCTGTCTCCCCGGGGGCCCAAGGCCCCCGGGGTTTCTTGTATGCTCTCCTCCATGCGCAGAGCCCTTGTCGCCATCGCGGTGCTCGCCGCTCTTGTCCTCATCGCCGTGGCTTCGCTGCGCCGGCTACCGTCGGGGGCATTGGGTTGGTCGCCCCGTACTGGACGGCTGGTCGCGGCCGCACCAGGGGGGGCTTTGCTCCCCAGGTGGAAATTTCGGAGCGCCGGGCGAGCGCCGGTATCGACACTCGTGCAGGCCGCCTCCCGGGAAGGGTCGCGGGTGACGGTGGCGTTACGAATTTCCCCCACCCCGGGCGAATTCCTCCTGGCCCCGGCCGACACCGTGGCGGAGGGGCTGGAAAAGGCGGTGAGGGACGATGTGTCCCGCCTGCTAGCGGCGTCGCCCCTGGCCTGTCTTGCGGACCTGAGCCCGCCTGGTTGCCAGGCGGCGGTGAAAGAAAGGCTCATCGAGGCGGTGGCAGCCCGACTGGGTGTTGGCGGAGGCGGAGTGGAGGCTGACCTGGTACCCGACCCGACCGCCATCGCGCAGGTCCGTCGCGCCGCTCTTGCCATCGCCGTCAAAGAGGCGGCTCGGCGCGTCGTGGTGATCGGGCTGGACGGGGCCGACTGGGAGGTGCTGGAACCGTTCACCCGGCGCGGCGTCATGCCCAACCTGGCACGCCTCATGGCCGCCGGCACCTACGGTGACCTCGATTCCATCACCCCCGTGCTCTCACCCCTGATCTGGACCACCATGGCAACCGGCGCGAGCCCGGAGGAACACGGCATTCTCGATTTCGTCGAGGTCGACCCGGCCAGCGGGGCGCGCATTCCGGTCACAGGACGCCAGCGGCGGCTGCCCGCACTGTGGAACATGGCGAGCGCCGCCGGACTGTCGCCAGTGGTCGCCGGATGGTGGGCTACCTGGCCGGCCGAGATGGTCAACGGGGTAATGATTTCCGATCGCCTGTTCTATCTTCTTTCGGGCACCGTGGGAGACGGTGAGCCGGGCACGGTGGTGTTTCCGCCCCAGCTGGAGCCAGAGTTGAGGGAGCTGGCGGCGCGCGCTGTCCGCGAAACGGGGGAGGAGGCGGTACGTGCCCTCATGCCGGTATCCTGGCAGGCATACCGTGATGCGATAGCGGCAGGGAAGGGGATGGCCGACCCCATCGACGGCTTCCGGCGCATTCTGGTCGGCACCCGGACATATTTCGGCGCGGCGCTGACTGCCGTCCGTCCAACAACGGATTTGCTCATGGTGTACTGCATCGGTACCGACGAGATCGGGCACCTGCTGGCGCCGTACCTTCCGCCGCTGCTTCCGGGCCGGGAGGCGGCCATGAGCGAGGCGGCCCGCACCGCTGTCGAGCGCTACCACAACGTGGTGGATCGCTGGATCGGGCGCCTGCTGGAAGTCTGCCCCCTCTCGGAGTGCGCCGTCCTGGTGGTCTCGGACCACGGTTTCAAATGGGGTGCCGATCGGCCCCGTGACCTGTCGGGGGTGGCCGCGGCCACGGCGGCTGTATGGCATCGGCCGACCGGCATCTTCATCGTCGCCGGGCATGGGGTCGAGCGACGCGGGCGCGTTTCGGAAAATGCCTCGGTTTTTGATGTGGCTCCCAGCGTGGCAGCGCTGCTCGGAATCCCGCCAGGGGTGGGGTGGCGGGGCCGGCCCCTCCCCGGGTGTCCGCCAGCGCGCCTCGAGCCAGTCGACTGGAGCGCGCTGGTTCCCCCTGAAGGCTATCGTGGAACTCTTGCCACGGGAGTTCGACCATCGGCGGAGGCCATCGCCCAGCTGAAGGCCCTCGGCTATCTCGAAGGGGGTGAAGGGAGCAGCGGCAGTACCGGGATCACCGAAGGCTCGCTCAACAATCTGGGTCTGGTCCATCTGGAGGCGAAACGCTACCGCAAAGCGGAGGAGGCCTTTCTCAAGGCAATAGAAACGAATCCCAGCTACGCGTCCCCTCACTACAACCTGCGCCGTCTTTACCTCGAGACCTCCCGATTCGAGGAGGCGGACCGCTCGCTGTGGCGGGCGGTGGAGCTCGGCCTGCGCGATGGCGCTGGTGCAGTGGATCGCGCCGCCAGTGACTGGGAAGCTCGCAACATGCCCGAGCGAGCACTGGACCTGTTGACACGTGGTACGGCCCGATTCCCAGGGGAAGAGAGGCTACACCTCCACCAGCTGGCCCTCCTCGTGCGCCTGGGGCGCTGTTCCGACGCCATGGTGGCGGGGCAGCAGGCGGCCAACCTGTTCCCCTTCTCGGCCGGGATTCACGCCTTCACCGGGCTCGCCGCCGCCTGCACCGGGGCTACGGCCGAGGCGCGCACGCACTTACGGCGTTCCCTGGAACTGGACCCGGACCAGCCGGTGATCAAAGACGCCTTGGCGGCACTCTCTCCTTGATGAACCCGCGCGAAAGGGGTTCTCAGGGGGTGGTAGCGGTGGTGTTGGTGCCCTCCACCGTGGCGGCGTACAGCGCCGCCTCCGCCTCGGCCAGAAACTCCCGCGCCAGGTGATAGCGGCCGTTGCGGAATTGCGCGACGCCGGCGGCAATGCCAGCTCGAAACGCGGTATCCGGAAACGAACTCAGGGCCGCCAGCCGCAGCCGCTCGACGGTGAAGACCGCGGCGCGCTCGTCGGCATCGGCGAGAAGCACCGCGAAGGTGTCCACGCGCAGCACCGCAAGGGCGTCGATCTGCCGCAGCGTGCGCCGCAAGGCGGCGCCGGCCGCCTCGAACAAGACCTCCAACCGCGCCGGCTCCCCCAGCGTCGAGAGACGGAGCAGGGCAATCGAAAACGTCCCCCCGTTGCGCCGCGCCCGCTCCATCTCCACCTCGAGGCGCCGCAGGAACTTCTCGGGCGACAGGAGGCCACCCCCGGCGTCCAGGCTCTCCCCCCAGCGGCGATGTGACCAGCGCTGAAAGAAGGCAAGGGTGAACACCATGGCGAACGGGATCACTGCGAGGGAGGAGAGGTTGTCGCTGATCAAGCCCTGGCGCCGCGCCAGGAGGCCGATGTGCGTAGCGATGTCGACGGCCACCGTGGCCGCTAGCAGGAGGGTGACCGCAAGAACCGAGCGGGCGAGGGGCCGCCGCCGGCGGACCTGCTCCCAGATCTTGAACACCAGGTACGGGCCCAGGAGCACCAGCGTTGCCTGGGCCAGGTACACCAGCACCGCCAGATCGGCAGCGGAACGCCAGACCGCCGCGAACCCGATACCCAGTACCAAGGCGGCCTGTACGGAGACCAGCGGCACGGGGAGGGGCAGCTGCAGATGCCGGTAAACGAGACCAATCAGCGCTGTCACCCCTCCCAACAGGGCGGCGATGTGCACTCGGTAGGCTCCGCTCTCGCCCAACAACTGCGCCGGCCCCCACTGGGTCTGGGTAAGATAAAAGACTGACGCCAGCACCAAGAAAATTCCCAACAGCAGGTTCGCGGTGTCCTCTCGCTGGGCGGCGAAGAGCGCCAGGTGGAGTACGGCCAGCGTGAGCAGCATGGCGGCCACCGACGACAGCAGCAGATCGCGCTGTATGTGGGCGTGGAGCAACTGGCGGTAGCCGGCGACGCGAGGCGGGGGGCCCAGCAGACCGCTGCAGCCTGCCGTCGAATAGGCGTGCACCACCAGCTCGTTGAGTTCGCCATAGCGCAGTGAAATACGCGGCAGCCGATAGAGTCGCGGGGTAGGGACCAGGCGGGCGGGGCGCGGGGGGAACGCCCCCCGAGTACCGATCAGGCGGCCGTTCAAGAAGACCTCATCGGCGTCGGCCACCACCCCGAGATCGAGGCCCAGCTCGGTGTCGGCGAGTGAAGAGGGGACGAACAGACGCGCCACGTACCAGGCGTGCCCCCTGGATCCCGGTGCGCCCTTCTGCCAGCAACCGGGGACCTGGATCGGCTGCCAGGCGTGACGTTCCCGAAACGGGCTCGACCAGGCGGGGTCGTGGCCCGTGCGGAAGAGCCATTCGCCCGCGAGGCTGGTAGGCAGGGCGTCGATGCGAAAGGTCGGCGGCTCGTCGGCGCCGGCGCCCGCAGCCACGAGGACCGCCACCACGGCCAGGAAGACGGGCCTCATGGCGGGAACCCGCAGGGCACCGCGGTGGCGCCTGGAAACTCGGACTGCAGAGTTGCTGCCAGCGTGGACGCGCTGGAAACCGACTCCATGCCCGTGGCGCGCACCCGGGTGAGTCCTCCCGGAGTCGGGAGGGTGCGAGAGGAGAAGCCGCGCTGGCGCAGCCTGGCCACCGCTCGCTCCACATTGGCGGCCTCGGCGAAGGCTCCCACCTGTACTTCCCAGCACCTCTCCGCCGTCATGCCGTCGCCCAGGGCGAGGACCTCCAGCCGCACCGGGATCACCCCCGCCGCGAGGGCATCGAGAGCCTCGGCGGCGCGGTGGGAGAGGTCGATGATGCGACCCTCCACGAACGGCCCGCGGTCATTGATGGTGACCACCACCGCACGCCCGTTGGCGAGGCTCACGACCCGCACCGTGCTGCCGAAGGGCAAGGTGCGGTGAGCGGCGGTCAGCTCCCGCAGGTCGTACACCGCGCCGGATGCGGTGGGGCGCCCGTGATACGGGCGTCCATACCAGGAGGCCAGCCCCTCCTCGACGAGGGGTGGCCTGGCAGGGGCGGCAGTGCGAGGGGCGCTGGCGGTGGTGGCGCAGGCGGCCGCAAGGGACGCGGCAAGCGCAACCGGCCAGGGCAGGGCGCTGCGGCCGCGGCGGGTCGGTCCATGCGGCATGCCCTTGACATAGTAGCGCAGCGTGCCGGATAGGGGGTTGGCGTGGGCTCATCGTCAATGAACGATCGCTTTTCCCCGCGGCCACTCGCTTGACAGCCTTGCCGCCGCTGCTATTCTCAACTCTAGCTTTCGAGGGGAAGGGGGTCACAATGCGAAGAGCAAACGTTCTCAGGCGCACCAACCCAACGATTCGGGGGGGCACGTACGTGGCCGTCGTGCTGCTCCTGCTGGCTTTCGTGACGCCGGCGCGAGCCGCCGATTACCAGGCGGGGGAGCTCAAGATCAGCTGGGGCACCACCCTCTCCTACGGCGCCATGTGGCGGGTCCAGGAACGGGACCGCAGCATCATCGGCCGCGCCAACGGCGGAACCGCCTATTCGGTCAACGGCGACGACGGCAACCTCAACTACGACAAGGGATTGATTTCCAACGCCCTGAAGGCAACCACGGAGGTGGAGCTGAGCTACAAGAACGTCGGTGCCTTCGTGCGCGCCTTTGGTTTCTACGACTACGAAAACGAGCGCGGGGACCGCGCCCGCACCCCGCTGACCCAGGCGGCGCTCGACCGGGTGGGCAAGCGCGCCGAGCTGCGCGACGCCTTCGCCTGGTTCCGCTTCAACCTGGGCAGCGTCTCCGCCGAACTGCGCGCCGGCGAGCAGGTGATGAGCTGGGGGGAGAGCACCTTCATCCAGAACGGCATCAACGCCATCAACCCGGTGGACGTGAGCGCGCTCAGGGTGCCAGGGTCCGAGCTGCGCGAGGCGCTGCTGCCCATCGGGGCGGTTTCGCTGTCCCTGGGACTGTCGCAGAACCTCGCCGCCGAGATGTACTACCAGTACCGCTGGGAGGAGACGATCATCGACCCGGCCGGGACGTACTTCTCCACCGCCGACCTGGCGGGGCGCGGGGCCAGCCGGGTGATGCTGGGCTTCGGCTCGGTCCCTGACACCATACCCATCGGTCCATCGCCCACCAACCCCGTGGGGGCGGTGGTGCCCCGTGCCGATGACCGCAAGCCCAGAGACAGCGGCCAGTACGGCGTGGCGTTCCGCTGGTTCCTGCCCAAGCTCAACGGCACCGAGTTCGGCCTCTACCACATCAAGTACCACTCCCGGCTGCCCATCATCAATGCCATCACCGGCACCTTCGCCGGCCTGCTGCCGCCCAACCTCAACTACGCCGCCTCCGCCCGCTACTTCCTGAGCTACCCCGAAGACATCAAGCTCTACGGCCTGTCCTTCAACACCCAGCTGGGAAGCACCGGGGTGGCGCTGCAGGGGGAGATCTCCCACCGCAAGGACGTGCCGCTGCAGGTGGATGACCTGGAGCTGTTGTACGCTGCCCTTTCGCCCCTGCGCCTGGTGGATATCCCCGCCTTCGCCCAGATCAAGGCGGTCGGCACTTTGCTCGCAGCCACCAACCAGATCGGCGCCTTCGGTTTCGGCGAGGAGATCGCCGGCTACAAGCGCTTCGACACCACCCAGGTGCAGTTCACCGCCACCAAGATCTTCGGTCGGACGCTGGGCGCCGATCAGCTCACCACGGTGCTGGAGGCGGCCTACTCCTACGTCCACGACATGCCGGCCAAGTCGGTGTTGCGCCTGGAGGCACCGGGGACCTACACGTCGGGAAACATCATCCATCAGCAGCGGGGCGTGCAGCCCGGCACCGAGCCCATGAGTGCCTTCCCGGAGGAGGAGTCGTGGGGGTACGTGTTCGCGGGGCGGCTGGACTACAACAACGTTTTTGCCAACGTCAACCTCCTGCCGCGGATCTCGTGGGCGCACGACGTCAACGGGGTGTCGCCGGGGCCGGGGGGCAACTTCATCGAGGGGCGCAGCGCCTTCACGGTGGGTATGGCGGCCAACTACCGCATCAACTGGGAGTTTGATTTTAGCTACACGCGCTTCGCCGGCGCTGGCCGCTACAATCTCATCAGGGATCGCGACTTCGTCGCCACCGCCGTGAAGTACTCGTTCTAGAGGATAGGGGAGGATGACCATGCGTGGGAGAACGTTACTGCCAAGCTTCGCTGTCGCCCTCGTGGTCGTTGGCATGGCAGCCACGGCGAGCGCAGAGTTAACGGCGCAGGAAATCGCCCGCCTGGGCGCCGATCTCACCCCCCTGGGGGGCGAGAAGGCGGGCAACGCGGCCGGCACGATTCCGGCCTGGACTGGCGGCATCACCACCCCGCCCGCCGGCTACAAGCAGGGGATGCGGCACCCCGACCCCTACGCCAGCGACAAGGTGCTGTTCACGATCACCGGAAAGAACATGGGTGAGTACGCGGACAAGCTCACCGAGGGCCACAAGGCGCTGTTGAAGACCTACAGCACCTACAAGATGAACGTCTACCCCAGCCACCGCTCGGCCTCCGTCCCGCCGTGGGTCTACGAGGCCACCAAGAAGACCGCTGCCACTGCCAAGCTGGAGGCCAACGGCAACGGCGTCGTCAACGCCATCATGGGGATCCCCTTCCCCATCCCCAAGAGCGGACTGGAGGTGATCTGGAATCACCTGCTGCGCTACCGCGGCGAGTCGGCGACCCGTTGGTTCGTACAGGCGGCGCCAACCCGCGGCGGCTCCTACACTCTGGTGGAGTTCCAGGAGGACTTTCTCTACCTCTACGGCATGCGCAACATGACCGAGGAAAGGCTGCGCAACCGCATTCTCCTGTTCAAGCAGAAGGTCATGGCGCCGGCCCGGCTGGCCGGCGGCATCCTGCTGGTGCACGAGACCTTGAACCAGGTTCGGCAGCCCCGCGACGCGTGGCTGTATAACCCTGGCCAGCGCCGCGTCCGTCGCGCCCCCAACGTCGCCTACGACAACCCGGGGACGGCGGCGGATGGACTGCGAACGTCCGACAACCTCGACCTGTTCAACGGCGGGGTCGATCGCTACGACTGGAAGCTCGTCGGCAAGAAGGAAATGTACGTCCCTTACAACGCCTACAAGCTGCACAGCGGCAACGTCAAGTACAGGGATTTGCTGACCCCCTTGCATATCAACCCGGACTATCTGCGCTACGAACTGCACCGCGTGTGGGTGGTGGACGCCACCTTGAAGACCGGCGCGCGGCACATCTACAAGCGCCGCACCTTCTACATCGATGAGGACTCCTGGCAGATCCTCGCCGTCGACCAGTACGATAACCGCGATCAGCTCTGGCGGGTATCCGAGGGGTTCGCCCTCAACTACTACGAGGTTCCGTTGACCTGGGTCACCGCGGAGATCCACACCGACCTGCAGGCGGGCCGCTATCTCGCGTACGGGCTGTCCAACGAGACGAAGCCGTTCGACTTCACGATGCAGCTCACCGAGGCGGATTTCTCGCCCGACGCCCTGCGCCGCGAAGGCGTACGCTAAGTGGTGAGTTGGTGCGGCCTCCAGCCGGGAGTCGCGCCCCGGCTGGAGGCCGGTCTCCTCCGCGTGCCGCGCCCTGAAAGGCGGTGGGGAGAGTGAGGGAGGTGAGGCTTGGCCGCCGGGTGGAGGTGCAACGAGGGTTTGACGGAGGTCGGGCAAGAAAGGGGGGGACGTGGGTAAGCCAATGACATGGATGCTGGTGCTCCTTGCCCTGGGAGGAACCGGCCAGGCGACGGGGGAAGAAGAAGCCGCCATCATGGCCCCCCTGGCCGCGCGCTCGCTGCTCCTGGACGTGGCCATGGCCGGCGACCGACTCCTCGCCGTGGGTGAGCGGGGGCATATCCTGGTTTCCACCGACCGGGGTGACTCCTGGCGCCAGGTGCCCGTACCGACCCAGGCCCTCCTCACCGCCGTCGCCCTCGGTGATGGCGGCCGGGCGTGGGCGGTGGGCCACGACTCGGTGATCCTGCGCAGCGAGGACGGCGGCGAGTCCTGGGAGCTGGTGTACAGCGACCCGGACGCCAACGAACCGCTTTTCGACGTGTTCTTTCTCGATGGCGATCGGGGCTTTGCGGTGGGGGCCTACGGCGTCTTCATGGAGACCCATGACGGCGGTCGGAGCTGGGAGAGTCGCACCGCCTTCGATGGCGACAATCACCTGCAGCACATGGCGCGCCTGCCCTCGGGCGCCCTCGTCCTGGTCGGCGAGCGAGGCCTCATCCTGCGCTCGGACGATGGCGGTGAGACCTTTCGGCAGCTCCCCTCGCCGTATCATGGTTCCCTGTTCTCGAGCCTCCCGCTGGACGACAGGACCATCTTGATCTTTGGCCTGCGAGGCCACAGCTTCCGTTCGAGCGACGGCGGCGCCACCTGGCGGGAAATCAGCACCGGAACGACCGGCATGCTCACCGACGCCTGCCGCTTCCCCGACGGCCGCATCCTCGTGAGTGCTCTGGGCGGCGTGGTGCTCCTGTCCCGGGACGACGGTCAGAGCTTCGCCATCGACGAGGAGCGGGCCCGGCTGGGGCTCTCGGCCGTGGCGTGCCTGAGAGATGGCAGCGCGGTGCTGGTGGGTGAACTGGGGGTCCAGAAGATCACGGCGGCACAGCTGGCTGCCATGTTCGGGGGAGGAGGGGGACGATGAAGGACTGGCTGGAAAACCTGATCTTCGGGCACCGCCGGGCGGTGATCGTACTCTTCGTTCTCCTGACCGTCTTCATGGGCTACCAGGCCTCGCACCTGCGCATTGACGCCGGTTTCGCCAAGATGCTGCCGCTGAAGCACGAGTACATGCAGACCTACGTGCAGTACCGCGATGAGTTCGGCGGCGCCAACCGCGTCCTCATCGCCCTCAAGGTGCGTGAGGGGGACATCTTCACCCCGGAGTTCTTCAACACCCTGCGCGCCGTCACCGATGACGTGTTCTTCATCCCCGGCGTCGACCGCACCCGGGTGAGTTCTCTGTTCACCCCCAACGTGCGCTTCACCGAGGTGGTCGAAGATGGCATCTCCGGCGGCAACGTCATCCCCGCCGATTTTTCCAACACCCCGGAAGGGCTCGCCAAGGTGCGGGACAACGTCCTGAAGTCGGGGTACGTGGGGCGGCTGGTGGCCAACGACTTCACCGCCGCCATCGTCTCGGCGGAGCTCCTGGAGATCAACCCCAACACCGGCGAGCGCCTCGATTACATCGACGTGGCCAACCAGCTGGAGGCCATTCGCCAGAAGTACTCCTCCGACGCCATTGGCCTCGCCTTCGACTACCACATCATCGGCTTTGCCAAGGTGATCGGCGACATCGCCTCGGGCGCCGCCCGGGTGGTGCTGTTCTTCCTCATCGCCTTCCTCATCACCGCCGTCTTCGTGTACATCTACTCCCAGTCGTTCCAGCTCACCGTCATCCCCCTGGTGTGCTCCACCATCGCCGTGATCTGGCAGCTGGGGCTGCTCACCGTGCTGGGGTTCGGTATCGACCCCATGTCCATTCTGGTGCCGTTTTTGGTCTTCGCCATCGGCGTCAGCCACGGCGTGCAGATGATCTCCGCCCACGGCGCCGAGGTGTTCACCGGCGCCTCCAGCCTGGACGCGGCCCGGGCCGCCTTTCGCCGTCTGCTGGTGCCCGGGGCGGTGGCCCTCCTGACTGACACCATAGGGTTTATCACGATTCTGTTCATCGAAATCCGGATGATTCAGGAGATGGCCATCACCGCCGCCCTGGGCGTCGGGGTGATCATCTTCACCAACCTGGCCCTGGTCCCCGTGCTGCTGTCCTACGTGCGCCACGACGAGATCTATCCCTTGAAGCTGCGCCGTCGGCACCGCCACGTGGAACCGGTGTGGCGTTTCCTTTCCGGCTTCGCCTCCCGGCGACGCGCCCTGCCGGTGCTGGCGGTGGCGCTGGTGTTGCTGGCAGGCGGCTGGTGGAAGGCGCGGCAGGTGAAGATTGGCGATCTTCACCCCGGCGTCCCGGAGCTGCACAGCCACTCGCGCTACAACATCGACACCGACATGATCACCTCCCACTTCTCCATCGGTGTGGACCTGCTCACCGTGATCGTCGAGACCGTCCCCCAGGGGTGTACCGATTACGACATCGTCACCACCATTGACCGCTTCGAATGGCACATGCGCAACGTGCCCGGGGTGCAGTCGGTGGTGGGGCTGCCCACGGTGGCCAAGATCATCACCTCGGGGTGGAACGAGGGCAGCCTGAAGTGGCGCATCATCCCCCGGGACCGGGACATGCTGGCCCAGGCGGTGACCTATATCGACACCTCCACGGGGCTGCTCAACAGCGACTGTAGCGTCATGCCGGTGCTCATCTTCACCACCGACCACAAGGCCGAGACCATCGATCGCATCGTCGCCGAGGTCAAGAAGTTCCGCGCCGAGCACGGTACCGAGGAGGTGAAGTTCCGCCTCGCCACCGGCAACGTGGGGGTGATGGCCGCCACCAACGAGACCGTTGCCGCCGCCCAGTTCCCCATCCTGGTGGGCGTCTTCGCGGCCGTCATCCTGCTCTGCCTCATCACCTTCCGCTCGGCGCGGGCGACGATCTGCATCATCCTGCCGCTGGGACTGGTGTCGCTCCTCGCGTACGCCCTCATGGCGTTTCTGGAGATTGGCCTGAAGGTTTCGACCCTCCCGGTGGCCGCCCTGGGGGTCGGCATCGGGGTCGACTATGGAATTTATATCTTCAGTCGATTGAAAGGCTTCGGCAGCGACATCGACCTCATCGAGGCCTACCGCCGGACGCTCACCATCACCGGCAACGGGGTCATCTTCACCGGCCTGACGCTGGCGGTGGGGGTGGGCACGTGGATCTTCTCGCCGCTGAAGTTCCAGGCGGACATGGGGATCCTGCTCACCTTCCTGTTCCTCTTCAACATGCTGGGCGCCATCCTGCTGCTGCCGGCGATCGCCGCGGTGCTGTTCAAGCGCTCGGTCAACGAGTAAGGGAAGACTTGCGTGGTCCACGGGGCGGCGCGCTGCCACGGCGCGCCGCCCGCCGTTTGG
This sequence comes from Acidobacteriota bacterium, assembly GCA_039961755.1. Lineage (GTDB taxonomy): Bacteria > Acidobacteriota > Thermoanaerobaculia > Thermoanaerobaculales > Thermoanaerobaculaceae > CALEVZ01. The sequence continues at coordinate 19,205 of JABRVY010000225.1, forward strand.
GGGCCGGGGGTGGGGGCCGCCGTGCTACACCTGCGGCTCGTCGGCGACGGCGGCGCGGTGGGCTGCCAGCCACGGCCCCACCACTTCGGTGAGGTACTCCTCCACCTGCCGGGGCGCACGGCCGACGTGACGGGCGGGATCGAGCAGGGCCGCCAGGGCCGGCGCGTCGAGCCCGAAGGCGGGGTCGGCGGCCACCAGCTCCAGCAAGGGGTTGGCCTCGCCCTGGATCTTGACCCGCCGCGCCGCCTCCCGGGAGGCCAGGCGCAGGCGCTCGTGCAGCCGCTGGCGATCCCCGCCGCGCGCGGCGGCCGCCAGGAGGATCTCCTCGCTGGCCAGGAAGGGCAATTCCTCCATGAGGTTGCGGCGGATCATGGCGGGGTAGACCTCGAGGCCAGCAGCTACCGAGCGCCACAGTGCCAGCAGGGCATCGCTGGCCAGGAAGGCCTCCGGCAGGACCAGGCGGCGGTTGGCGGAATCGTCCAGAGTGCGCTCCAGCCACTGGGAGGCCGCCGTCCAGGCGGCGTTGGCGGGCAGCGAGATGAGGTAGCGGGCCAGGGCACACATACGCTCGCAGCGCATGGGGTTGCGCTTGTACGGCATGGCCGAAGAGCCCACCTGGCTGGCCAGCGCCGGCTCGTCCAGCTCCTTCAGTCGCGAGAGCAACCGCACGTCCGAGGCGAACTTGTGGGCCGACTGGGCGAGCCCGGACAGGCAGGCGAGCAGGTAGTACTCCGGCTTGCGCGGCGAGGTCTGCCCGGTGACAGGGTAGGTGCCGGGAAAGTCAAAGGCGGCGGCAATGCGGTGGTCCAGCTCGCGAACCTTTTCGTGATCCCCCCCGAAGAGCTGCAGAAACGAGGCCTGGGTGCCGGTGGTGCCCTTGGCGCCGCGCAGCCGCAGACGGTGCCGCTCGGCCTCCAGGCGCTCCAGGTCGCCGAGCAGATCGGCCAGCCACAGGCAGGCGCGCTTGCCCACCGTGGTGGGCTGGGCGGGCTGGAAGTGGGTGTGCCCGAGGCAGGCCAGATCCCTGTGGGTACGGGCGAAGGTGGCGAGGGCCTCGACCACCGCTGCGCCCTCCGCGAGCAGCAGGTCACACCCGCGCCGCAGCACGATGAGGTCGGCGTTGTCGGTGACGTAGCACGAGGTTGCGCCCAGGTGCAACCACGGCCCGGCGGCGGGCGCCACCTCGGCCAGAGCGTGGACGTGGGCCATGACGTCGTGACGGGTCTCCCGTTCGAGCTCCTCGGCCCGGCGAAGTTCCTGGGGGGTAATCTCCAGGTGCTGCTCCAGCTCCTCCACGGCCTCGACGGGAATGGCCAGCCCCAGCTCCCGCTGGGCGCGCAGGAGCTCCAGCCACAGGCGGCGCCACAGACCGAAGCGAGTGGCGGGGGAGAACAGCTCCCGCACGGCGCGGGAGGCGTAGCGGGAGGTCAGCGGGTGCTCGAAGGTGTGCATGGGCGGGATTGTAGTCGCTGCCCGACCCGGCTTGACTTCCTGCGGAGCGCCCGGGACAATGACGACCCCCCAGCGCCGCGGGGCGCCGTGGGAGGCGGCCCAGTGCGGCGAATGGCCTGTCGCCGCGCGGGAAGACGCTTCCGGCCTGACGCCCGCGGCCCGAACACAGGAGGTCGTTGGTGAAATCCAAGCCCAAAGAACGCCGGCCGGTGGCGGTGATTGCCTTTGGCGGCAACGCCCTGCTGCGCCCCCAGGACCACGGTACCCAGGATGAACAGTTCACCCTCACCTGGAAGGCCACCCGGTGGCTCGTGGAGATCATCCACCGGGGCTACGAGCTGGTGATCGTGCACGGCAACGGCCCCCAGGTGGGCAACATCATGATCCAGGTGGAGGAGGCCATCACCAAGATCCCCCCCCAGAGCCTGGACGTCTGCGTCGCCCAGACCGAGGGCTCCATGGGGTTCATGCTGCAGAACCAGATTCGCAACCGGCTCAACGAGGAACAGCTGGCCAAGCCGGTGGTGACGGTGCTGTCGGAGGTGGAGGTGAGCCGCGACGACCCCGCCTTCGACAACCCCTCCAAGCCGGTGGGCCCCTACTTCACCGCCTACCGCGCCAATCTCCTCATGCAGGAGCAGGGGTGGCAGATGGTGGAGGACGCCGGCCGCGGCTGGCGCAAGGTGGTTCCGTCCCCACCCCCCAAGCGCATCCTGGACGTGGAGGTGGTGAAGGGGCTGGTGGAGGACGGCGCGGTGGTCATCGCCGCCGGCGGCGGCGGCATCCCCGTTTATCAGGACGTGGGCGGCTACTACCGTGGCGTAGAGGCGGTGATCGACAAGGACTACACCGCCTCCCTGCTGGCCCAGGCCCTCACCGCTGACCTCTTCATCGTCCTCACCCAGGTGCCCCAGGTGGCCGAGAACTTCGGCCGCCCCACCCAGCGCTGGCTCGCCGAGCTGCCCGTCTCCAAGGCCAGGGAAATGCTGGAGCAGCACCAGTTTCCCCCCGGCTCCATGGGCCCCAAGATCCGCGCCGCCATCCAGTTCGTGGAGGCCTGTGGCAAGGAAGTGCTGATCACCAACGCCGAAAGCTTGAAGGACGCCCTGGCGCGAAAGGGCGGCACCTACATCGTCCCCGATCGCAAGGAGGCCTAGAAACGCCATGCTCAACAACCCCTGGCAGCGTCACAAGGACCTGATTTCCATCCATGACCTCACCGCCGAGGAGGTGGAGGCCCTCTTTCAACTGGCGGCCAACGTCAAGGCCCGCCCCGACCGCTACCGCACCGCCCTGGCCGGGCAGACCCTGGCCATGATCTTCGAGAAGTCCTCCACCCGCACCCGCGTCTCCTTCGAGGTGGGGATGTACCAGCTGGGAGGCCTGGCCACCTTCTTGTCCTCCCGGGACATCCAGATCGGCCGCGGCGAGCCCATCTCCGACACCGCCCAGGTGCTCTCCCGCTACGTCAACGGCATCATGGCCCGCACCTTTGCCCACTCGACGGTGACCGAGCTGGCGAAGTACGCCACCATTCCGGTGATCAACGGCCTGACGGACCTGCTCCACCCCTGCCAGGCCCTCACCGACTACTTCACCATGCGGGAGGTGTTCGGTCACACCCGCGGCCTCACCCTGGCCTACGTGGGGGACGGCAACAACATGGCCCACTCCCTGATGTTCGGCGGCCCCAAGGTGGGGGCCAACGTGCGCATCGCCACCCCCGAGGGCTACCGCCCCAAGCCGGAGATCATCGAGCTGGCCCAGGCCGACGCCCGCGCCGCCGGCACCACCATCGAGCTGGTCACCCACCCCGAGGAGGCGGTGCGAGGCGCCCACGTGGTCTACACCGACGTGTGGGCCTCGATGGGGCAGGAGGCCGAGGCGGCCCAGCGCCTGCAGGCCTTCGCCGGCTACCAGGTGACTCCCGAGCTCATGGAGCTGGCCGACAAGGACGCCGTGTTCATGCACTGCCTGCCCGCCCACCGCGGGGAGGAGGTGGCCGCCGCGGTGGCCGACGGGCCGCGCTCGGTGATCTTCGACGAGGCAGAGAATCGCCTGCACGTGCAGAAGGCGATCATGTTGCTGCTCATGAACCGCTAGCGGCAGCAACGCTCTCCGCGCCATGACCGTGGCTCTCTTCCTGTTGGGTCTGGCGCTGCTGCTGGGCGGCGCCGAGGCGCTGGTGCGGGGTGCCGCCGCCCTGGCGGCGCGGCTGGGGATAACCCCCCTGGCCATTGGGCTCACCGTGGTGGCCTTCGGGACCTCCGCTCCCGAGCTGGCCGCCTCCATCCTGGCGGCCCGCGCCGGCGCCGGCGACATCGCCGTGGGCAACGTGGTCGGCAGCAACATCTTCAACGTGCTGTTCATCCTCGGCCTGGCGGCGGTGATCGCGCCGCTGGTGGTGCAGCGCCAGCTGGTGCGGGTGGATGTGCCGGTCATGATTGCGGTCTCGCTACTGGTGGTGCCCCTGGCCTGGGATGGCAGGATTTCCCGGGCCGAGGGGGCCCTGCTGCTGGGGGGGGTGATTCTGTACACGGTGCTGCTGCTGCGGGCGGCGCGGCAGGACCCCGAGGATGGGGCGCCCTCCCCCGCCCAGGGGACCCTCCTCGGGCAGCTGGCCCTGGTGGTGGCGGGCCTCGCTGCCCTGGTGCTGGGCGCCCGCTGGCTGGTGGCGGGGGCGGTGGCATTGGCCCGGGTGCTGGGCCTGTCGGAGTTGATCATCGGCCTCACGGTGGTGGCCGCCGGCACCTCCCTGCCCGAGGTGGCGGCCTCGGTCGTGGCCGCCCTGCGCGGGCAGCGCGACATCGCCGTGGGCAACGTGGTGGGCAGCAACATCTTCAATATCCTGTGCGTGCTCGGCGGGGCGGCGCTGGTCGGGGGCGGCGTGCCGGTGGCAGCGGCGGCCCGACACCTGGACATCCCGGTGATGATCGCCGTGGCCGTGGCCTGCCTGCCCATCTTCTTCACCGGCCACCGCATCTCCCGCTGGGAGGGGGCGCTGTTTCTCGCCTACTACCTGGCCTACACCCTCTACCTCGTGCTCCAGGCCCAGCACCATGACGCCGCCCCCCTGCTGGGTTGGGCGATGCTCACCTTCGCCCTCCCCCTCACCGCCATCACCCTGGCGGTGCTGGCGATCCGGGCCCTGCGACGAGAGTAGCCGTCACCACCGCGGCCTGGCGATCAGGAGACGGTGGCGGCAGGAAAGCGCCCTGGAGAGACAGGGGCAGCTGCGCCCCGATCAACCCGCGCAGACCTCTTGACAGCAGTTCTTTTTTTTTTAGCCTTCCCAAGACGCGACCCGGGCGCAGAGAGAAACGATGAGAAAAGCTCTCCTCGCTGCGGTATCTCTCCTCGTGATTACACCAGGCTGGGCGCTTCCACCCGGGGAATGCTTCTTCATGCTCGCCTGTCGGTGGCAAGGGTACCAGGTCTGCACCGACACCTGCCCGCCCTGGAACTGGGACCTCCTGTGCGACACCACGCGGTTGTACTGCAAACCACCGGAACTCGACCCCCTCTATGAAGGCGATGTCCCTACCCCGCCAGCCCCACCCGCCAACCCCCGCGACGTCAATCGTGATGGGAGGATCGATTGCTGGCGAGAAACCGTGAAGGGGTACACCGGGGACGGCACCTGCTGCCAGGGGTGGGGCGTGGACGACAGCGAGTGCACCCCACCCTGCGGACGCGGGCACCGCCACGGGGGTCAAGACCTCGCCGCGCCGTGTGGCACGCTAGTCCGGTCGGCGGGGCGGGGGACGGTGCTCGCGTGGGGAGACAACCACCCCACGATGGGAAACTGGGTGCAGCTCGCCCTGGACGATGGTCGCTACGTCGTGTACATGCACCTTCAAACCATCGAAGCGTGGGCGAAGCGGACCGGGGCCTCCGCCTACCCCGGGGCCATCCTTGGAAGGGTTGGCGACACCGGGTCAGCGAGCGGCTGTCACCTCCACCTCCAGGTGCAAACGGTGGCTCAACTCCCGGCGGGCTTCGCCAACACCTTGGACCCCAAGTCCGTTTTTTCGCTATGCTAGGAGAAAGGAGGGCATATCCCATGGCCAGCCGGCTCGTGCTCGTGGCGCTGATGGCGGCCAGTGCCGCGCCAATGCTCGCCCAGGGCAACAACGTCACAGAAACTTCGAGGTGGGTGGCGGTGGATCGAGACTCCGGCCAGCTCGTCGCGAGCGACGGAGGGCGGTTGTATCTGCGCTCCCTCGCGAACGCCTCGCCGCAGCAGATCGCCATCTCCACCCCGGCCAGGTTCATCCCCCTGCAGCTGAGCGGCCCGCATCTGGCCGGGGTGGTGGGTGGGGGAGAAGGGGATCCTGGCTTTTTCACCATCCTCAGCCGCGACGGGACGGCTGTCAACCGTTGCTGGGAGAACCCGTCCCAGTGCCTCGACTGGGGCGCGAACCCCACCCTGTCGGCCGATGGCAGCGCGGTGGTGCTGGTCTCTTTCGACCCAAGTCGACGCCTCACGTTGCTGCGCAGCTGTCGTTTACCCGCACTGGACTGCGTGGTGGACGAGCTGCCGGGCACCCCCGCGGGCCTGCACTGGGCCCTCGGCTTTCGCGACGCCCTCGTGATCTTGGATGAAGGCCTGACACGAGTTCACGACGGGCACATCCAGTGGAGAGGCAGCTGGCCCATCAGCGCCTACGGCGGTCCGCGGGTCACCGATGTGACGACATCCGAGGTACTGGTGACGGAACCGTTTGCCGGCGCCGTGCACGTCTTCTCCCTCGACGAGGGAAGGCACGCCTTTTCCTGGCGCGCCGACGAGGATCGAGGCGGATTCGCCCGGGCCATGGGCGGGAAGACGTGGCAGGACGCCGTACTTGCCCGGTGCACCTCCCGCGTCGAGGGGGGAAGCCCCCTCCTCCCCGAGGAGGTGATTCCTGCCGGGTACCGTGCCGGATGGCGCGCCATGGCGGCGGGAATGGCGCTGGACGGCGGCACCGCCGCTCTTCTCCCCGGCGGGGACCTGCTGGTCATCGGCGGCAAGGGATCCTCTGGCCACCTGGAGTGCCGGGGCCCACGCCGGGTGTGGGTTGTTCACCGGACCACCGGCACCGTGGGGGCTTCGCAAGAGCTGGCCACCCTTCTGGAGAACCCCGGCGTTGCCGACAGCTGGGGCAGCGTGCGGCTCACCCGTGGGCCCGCCGGACCTTGGTACCTCTGCTCGGACCGGGGGTGCAGTGAGCTGCACGTGCACCGACTGACGCAGTAGAGACGAATCAGCCAGGCCAGGCGGGGCACGCAGAGTCGGTCCATTCGCCAGCCACCCGGCGCGCGGGTCCACCGGTGGACGGGAAGTCGGGGCGTGCCCGCGCCGCCCTCGAGCACGGTCGTAGGACAGCGGAAGCTTCGCCTGCAAGCGGCGGTGGGATTCGTCACGAGAGGCCGGAGACGCCGATGATGCGGCGGCGCTCGGAGGGGCGAGGGCGTCAGCCCCACTCACAGGGTACGGCCCACCGCCCGAGGCCGCGAGGACACCCGCCACGGCGGCGAGGACCCGCCTCGCAGCAGAAGTGGGGTTCTCCGGCTCAGTGGGCGGCAGGAGCGTGCGCGCCGCGGTAGCGATCGAGGGCGGCGAGGAGAATTTCGGCGGCGCGGCACGACCCCGAGGAGGGGGCGCTGTTTCTCGCCTACTACCTGTCTTACACCCTCTACCTCGTGCTCCAGGCCCAGCACTGCGACGCCGCCCCCCTGCTGGGCCTGGCGATGCTCACCTTCGCTCTCCCCCTCACCGCCATCACCCTGGCGGTGCTGGCGGTGCGCGCGCTGCGACGAGAGGGCGGCCAACCGCCACCTTGAGGCAAAGTTGCCAACCGCCCGAGCTGGCGGGAACCGTTGCCCCCTCGGCACGAATCTGGTACACAGAAAACGTGAACACCTTCGACCTTTTGGCCGAGCTCGATGGTCGAGTTCGGTCCGCTGTGGTTCAGTATTGGTTCGCGCGCCTGCAGCAGAGGAACCGACAACTTGCGGACGGCAAGGCGGACCAGGGGGAACGCTCCGCTGTTACGGGGGGCGCGCAGATGAACGGCTTTGCCGATCTCCTGGAACACCTGGCGGTGGTGGCGGGCCTCCCACCTGGCTCAGTCGGTCGGAAGCGAAAGGCTGTCCTTCCCGGCTACTTTCGACCAACCAAAGAGTGGGATGTCATTGTCGTTCGGGATGGCAAGCTACTGGCAGCGATCGAACTCAAATCCCAGATTGGCCCCTCTTTCGGGAACAACTTCAACAACCGGACCGAAGAGGCGCTGGGCAGTGCATTGGACCTGTGGACGGCCTACCGGGAGCAGGCTTACCAGGCAAGCCCTGCGCCTTTCCTGGGTTATCTGCTCATGATTGAAGACTGTCCCGCCTCGCGGTCACCGGTGGCCGCCCAGGAGCCGTACTTTCCGGTCTTCCCCGAGTATCGCGAGGCATCATACTTGCAGCGCTACGAGCTATTCTGTCGTAAGCTCCTGCTGGAGAGACATTACACGGCGGCGGCTCTGTTGACCTCGAGCAGGGAGGGGGGCGCGAGGGGCGAGTACGCCAACGTCGCTGAAGATCTCAACATCACGCGCTTCGCTCGCAGCCTCGTCGCCCATCTTCAGGCGATGGGATAGAGCCATGGACGCAACGAACCATCGCCTTGTCAACGGTGATGCCCGGGAACTGGGTTTTCTCGGCGACGAGTCGGTGCACCTGGTGGTGACCTCACCGCCGTACTGGAATTTGAAGCGCTACAACGATTCTCCTGGGCAACTTGGCCACATCGAGGAATACGAGGCGTTTCTCGAGGAGCTCACCAAAGTCTTTCGCCATCTCCTGCGGGTGTTGGTACCAGGTGGCCGGCTGGTGTGCGTCGTTGGCGACGTCTGCGTCGCCCGACGCAACTTCGGACGCCACTTGGTTTTCCCATTGCACGCCGACATTTGCGTTATCTGCCGCAAGCTCGGTTTCGACAACTTGAATCCGATCATCTGGCACAAGATCGCCAACGCCTCCTACGAGGTTCCCAACGGCTCCAAGTTCTTGGGCAAACCGTACGAACCCAATGCCATCATCAAAAACGACATCGAGTTCATCCTCATGCAGCGCAAACCGGGAGGTTATCGCCGCCCCTCCGAGGAACAGCGCCAGGCCAGCCGGATCGCCAAGAAGGACTTTGACCGCTGGTTTCAGCAGATCTGGAGTATCACCGGGGCCTCCACAAAGCAGCACCCCGCGCCGTTTCCGCTCGAGCTGGCGAGCCGCCTGGTCCGCATGTTCTCCTTCGTGGGCGACACGGTGCTGGATCCCTTCTGCGGAACCGGTACCACCATGGTTGCCGCCCTGCGGGCCAATCGCCACAGCATTGGTGTCGAGATCGACCCCGAGTACTGCCGCTTGGCAGCGCGTTATCTCAAGGCCGAAACGAGTGGTCTATTCAACACGGCCACTTTGCGCTTCGAAAGGGCAGAGGCTTGCCCACCCGTTAGCGTGGTGCGAGAGGAAACCGCACTCTATGAGGTGAAGCCGGCGCGGTCGCCGCTGCAGTGAGGCCGGCGCTCAAGTCTGACAAGCTATGAGCTTGCCGGATCCTCAGGGCTAGCGCCGCGGTAGCGATCGAGGGCGGCGAGGAGAATTTCGGCGGCGCGGCGCAGCTTGTCGGCGTCCAGCACGTAGGCGATGCGCACCTCGTCGCCGCCAGCCCCCAAAGTGGCGTAAAAGCCGTTGGCCGGCGCCAGCATGACGGTCTCGCCGTCGAGCTCGAAGTCGGACAGCAGCCAGCGGGTGAAGTGGTCGGCATCGGTGACGCCCGCCAGCTTGACGATCATGTAAAACGCCCCCCTGGGCTTGCGGAGAAGGATGCCGGGGTCGGCGGTGAGGGCCGCGTAGAGCACGTCGCGACGGTGCTCATACTCTGCCCGCACGCCGTCGAAGTAGCTCTCGGGGAGGCGGTAGGCGGCAATGGCCCCGAGCTGCTCCAACGTGGGAGGGCACAGGCGGGCCTGGCCAAACTTGAGGCAGGCGGCCATCACCTCCGGGTTGCGGGAGATCACCGCCCCGATGCGCGCCCCGCAGGCGGAAAAGCGCTTGGACACCGAATCCACCACGATCACCCGCGGCTCCACCCCGGGCAGCTCCAGCACCGAGCGGTGCCGGCGGCCGTCGTAGGTGAACTCCTTGTACACCTCGTCGGCGATGAGAAAGAGGTCGTGGCGCACCACGAAGGCCGCCAGGCGCTCCAGCTCCTCCCAGGTGAGCACCGTGCCGGTGGGGTTGTTGGGGGAGCAGATGAGCACCGCCCGGGTGCGGGGGGTGACGGCGGCCTCCAGCACCTCGTCGGAGGGCAGGTGGAACCCCTCCTCGGCGTGGGTGCGCACCGGAATGATCTTCAGGTTGGCCATCTCGGCGTAGCCGTTGTAGTTGGTGTAGAACGGCTCGGGGATGATGATCTCCTCGCCGTCGTCGGCCACCACGTTGAAGGCGAAAAGAATCGCCTCCGAGCCACCGTTGGTGATGAGGATCTCCTCCCCCCGGAGGGGAATCTCGTAGCGGCCAAAGTATTCGGCCATCGCCGCCTTGAGCTCGGGCAGACCGTCGGAGGGGCCGTAGGCCAGCACCGGGTCAGAAAAGGCACACACCGCCCGCAGGAACTCGGGGGGGGTGGGCACGTCCGGCTGGCCGATGTTGAGGTTGTAGATGCGCACCCCCCGGGCGCGGGCGGCGGCGGCCAGGGGCGCCAGCTTGCGGATGGGGGACTCCTGGATGGCCTCGGCGCGGCGGGAAATCCTCATGTGTGCCTCCGCGTACAGCCCAGCACTGCTGGGCCGGGGCAGGGTAGCGGGTTTGCCGACGCGACTCAAGGCAACGACGGTGGCTACAATGGCGTCCCGTGCGCTGGCGGTTTCTCCTCGACCCCCCCGCCCCGGGGGCGTGGAACATGGCGGTGGATGAGGCCCTGGCCGAGGCGGTGGCGGCGGGGGCGTCGGCGCCATTGCTGCGCCTGTACCGCTGGCACCCCCCCTGCCTGTCGCTGGGGGCCTCGCAGCCGTTCACGGTGGCCGACGTCGGCTTCTGCAGCCGGCACGGGGTCGATCTGGTGCGCCGCCCCACCGGGGGGCGGGCGGTGCTGCACCACCACGAGCTCACCTACCTGGTCGCCGCGCCGCTGGGGGAGTGCCTCGGGACCCGGGAACTGCAGGGGGCCTACGCGGCCATCTGTGGGGCCCTGGTGGCGGGGC
>JABRVY010000226.1:0-1107 GCA_039961755.1 Acidobacteriota bacterium
GGCCGGTGGACTGGGGGAGGGTGCGGGCCTGGGCGGAGGTGGCGCGGATTCTCTTCGACACCGCCTCTCCCACCGGCGGCGGTACCGGGCGCACCTTCGACTGGTCGCTGCTGGCCGCCTGCCCCCCGGGGTTGTCCTTCTGGCTCGCCGGGGGGCTCAATCCCGGCAACGTGGGGGCGGCCATCGCCCTCGCCCGCCCCGAGGGGGTGGACGTGGCCAGCGGCGTGGAGCTCGCCGTGGGGCGGAAGGACCCTGCTAGGATGCGGGCCTTCGTGGGCGCGGCGCGGGCCGCGTGGGCCGGCCTCGAGGAGGGGAGAGGAGGTGTGGATGAAACCCCTGCCCGATGAGCGGGGCTACTTCGGCGTCTGGGGCGGACGCTTCGTCCCCGAGACCCTGATGGCGCCCCTGGAGGAACTCACCCGCGCCTGGCGGGAGGCCCGGCGGGACCGCCAGTTCCGCCGGGAGCTCGAAGAGCTGCTGTCCTCCTACTGTGGTCGCCCCACCCCCTTGAGCCTGGCCGAGCGCCTGAGCGGGCACCTCGGCGGCGCCCGCATCTATCTCAAGCGGGAGGACCTGGTCCACACCGGCGCGCACAAGATCAACAACGCCCTGGGCCAGTGCCTGCTGGCCCGGCGCATGGGCAAGCCGCGGGTCATCGCCGAGACCGGGGCCGGCCAGCACGGGGTGGCGGTGGCCACCGCCGCGGCGCTCCTGGGCCTGGAGTGCCGCGTCTACATGGGGGTGGAGGACGAGCGCCGGCAGGCCCTCAACGTCTACCGCATGAAGCTGCTGGGCGCCCAGGTGGTGGGCGTCGACTCCGGCAGCCGCACCCTCAAGGACGCCATCAACGAGGCGCTGCGCGACTGGGTGACCCACGTGCGCACCACCCACTACGTGCTGGGGTCGGTGCTGGGCCCCCACCCCTACCCGGCCATGGTGCGGGAGCTGCAGTCGGTGATCGGGGCCGAGGCGCTGCTGCAGATCCGCTCCCGCCACGGCGGCCTGCCCGCCCTGGTGGTGGCCTGCGTCGGGGGGGGCTCCAACGCCGCCGGGATGTTTTCCGCCTTCGTCCCCTACAAGCAGGTGGAGCTGGTGGGGGTGGAGGCG
>JABRVY010000227.1:0-4053 GCA_039961755.1 Acidobacteriota bacterium
CCGGGAGAGCACCTCTTCACGTTTTTCCGGGCGGGTGAACAGCGCCCGCATGCGGGCGCTGTTCACCCGCCCGGAAAAACGTGAAGAGGTGCTCTCCCGGCACGGGGAGCAGAAGTACGCGGCGATCCTGGAGCTCATCGACAATCCCGAGGGCTTGCCCCGCACCTACGCCACTCTCCTGCCGCGGTTTTTACACTCGGCGGTGACCACGCTGCGGCCCGAGCTGGCCACCCCCGCCGATGGAGATGGGGCTGTCCGCGCTGCCGCTACTTGAGGTCAGCGCCGGGTTCCACCGGCACGGCCGCCGGCCAGTCGGGCAGCTGCACCGGCACCCCCGCCACCGTTTCGGCCATGAGGTGATCCACCACCGCCTTGAGGTCGCCGGTGCGCTCGTAGACGGCCAGTTGCCGGTCCGCCGACGTCCCCTCGGCCAGGATGCGCTCCAGGTACGCCACCTCCTGCCGCGACCCCAGCATGTCCACCACGTCGTCCACGAACTCCAGAAGCTCCGGCAGCAGCTGCCGGGCCGGGATGGCCTGCTCCTTGCCGAAGTCGATGAGCTCCCCGTCCAGCCCGTAGCGCACCGCCCGCCACTTGTTCTCGTTGATCAGCGCCAGGGGGTAGACGCGGAAGGTCATGTTCTTCTCGAACAGGCGGTAAAGCTTGACGAAGATGGCCTGGATGAGGGCGGCCAGCGCCACCGCCTCGTCCACCCGGGTGGCGATGTCGCAGATGCGCACCTCGATGGTGCCGAAGAACGGGTGGGGGCGCACGTCCCACCAGATCTTCTTGCCGTTGTCGATGCACCCCGTCTTGATGAGCAGGTTGACGTAGCGCTCGAACTCCGAGTGGGAGGCGAAGAACCCCGGGATGCCGGTCCGCGGGAAGTTGGAGAAGATCAGCGAGCGGTAGGACTTGAACCCGGTCTTGCGGCCCATCCAGAAGGGCGAGGAGGTGGACAGGGCAAGCACGTGGGGGAGGAAGTAGCGCACCACGTTTTGCAGCTTCATGCCGGTTTCCATGTCCGGCACCCCCACGTGCACGTGCATGCCGAAGATCAGCAGGCGTCGGGCGGCGTCCTGCATCTCCTGGAGCACCCCGTAGTAGCGCTCGTGGGGGTAGACCTCCTGCTGGTGCCACGACGAGAAGGGGTGGGTGCCGGCGGCGACGATCTCCGCCCCGTGATTGCGCGCCAGGGCGGCAATGGCGCCGCGCAGGCGCAGGATCTCCTCGCGCGCCTGGGTGGCGGTGCGGCAGACGCAGGTGCCCACCTCCACCACCGACTGCATGAGCTCGGGCTTGAGCTGCTCCCGCAGCACCAGCTTGCCCTTCTCCAGGATCTGGCTGACGTAGGACTGCAGCTCCCGGGTCTCCGGGTTGACGATCTGGTACTCCTCCTCCACCCCCAAGGTGAAGGCAAAGTCCTTGCTTTCCGGGTCGTACACGCTCATCGATCCCCCCACTGACACCGCGCGCGTCTTCGGGTGTGGTGCGGTGTGACGCCGATATTGTAGCGGAGACCGGTGTTCATCCCGCCGAGGGCGACGGTCTGGCCTCCTCGCGTGCGTTGGTGTCGTTCACCAGCAACGCGCTGGCGCTCCCAATGCCCACCCTGTTTCGCCCCGCCCGCTTGGCGACGTACAGACCCTGGTCCGCCTCTCTCATCAGGCCGGTGAGGTCATGGAGGTATCTGGGGAGCGCCGAGGCGACGCCGAGACTGATCGTCACCACCGGATGGGGGGAGGCGCTGGCGTGAGGAATTCCCAACTCCTCGACCTCTCGTCGCAACTGCTCGGCAATCCCTTCCCCCTCCTCCAACCGCGCGCCGGACAGCAACAGGACAAACTCCTCGCCGCCGTACCTGGCCACCAGATCTCCCGGTCGCTGGCACGCCCGGCGCAAGATCTCGGCAATTCGCTTCAGCGCCTCGTCCCCCCCGTGGTGCCCAAACTGGTCGTTGAACAGCTTGAAATGATCCACATCCGCCACGATCACCGTCAGCGGCAGAGAGGCGCGGATCCCCCGGCGCCATTCCGCTTCCAGGTGGGCATCCCAGTGACGTCGGTTGGCCAGCCCCGTCAGCCCATCGGTGAGGGAGAGGGCGGCGAGGCGCTGGTTGACCTGTTGGAGTTCGGCGGTTCGCTCCTGAACTTCCCTCTCGAGCCGTTGCTGGTACGCCAGCTCGACCTGGCGGCGTTCCTGCTCCAGCTCGCGGATCCGGTGGCCCAGCGCAAAGGCCAGGAGTAACACCTCCCCGGCCGAGGCCAGTTGAGCGCTGTAGGCGGTGAAGGAGTTGGTCGGCAACACCCCGAAGAAGGTGAGCGTGTATATGGCCGTCCCCACCGCCACCAGGCCGCAGGCAGCGCAGTAGAACTTGGCCGTCCTCAGGCCCTTGCGCCACGCAAGGCCACCGCTGACCAGGTAAACGCCACAGGACAGCAGTGCTGCTGCCGCCAGACTGTTCTGTGCCGCCGGCCAGCCCACGAACGCCGCCATGGCTGGGGTCAACACCGCGACAGCCGAGGACACGTGCAGTAGCCGCCGAAGCCACCGGCTCCAGGCCCTCATGGCAAGGAACTCGATGGTGAAGAGGTTGCCGAAGATCACTGCGGCGACAATGAGGTAGAAGCCAACCACCGCATCCCACCCGGTGGCCTCCGGCCAGACGAAACGCAGACCGGCACCAGCCTGAGTCATCCAGATGGCGCCAAAACTCCCCGCGTACACCACGTACAGAAAGTACAGCTTATCGCGCAAAATCATGCAAAGAAAAGCGTTGTACAGGACCACCGCGAGAATGATGCCGCCGTACACGCCGTTGAGGTGCCAGAAGCTCACGGCGGCGTGGCTAAACTCGACCGACGACCGCGCCCCCACCTGCAGGCTGCGCAAGGCCCGGGTGGGCGACTGGGAGGAAACCACCCGCAGCCGCCACGTCCCCTCACCCGGAGGCAACACGAAGCCGAGCACCGGTTGCGGATAGCCGAGGGATCGTTGAGAGAGGGGGAGCAAGAACCCGCTCTGGGCCACCGGTTCCGCTTCGTCGCCGCGATAGAGTTCGGCCAGCCCAGGCTGACCATCAAAGCTCAGCACGCAACTGGCGGGGGTGGGCGTGTCGTTGCGGAGCCGCACCTCGATCCAGTACTCGACGTTGGGCACAACTCGCCCGTCCGGCGGGACATCGCCTCTCCGCCTGCCATCGACGGCACCGGTCAAGGGCGTGGATCGCAGCAGGACGGTGGCCTGCAGTTGACACGAGCGGCCGCCGGCCAGCTCATGCGCCTGCAGGGCAGGCACAAGCCCGCATCCGCCGCCCGCCACCAATGCCACCATCAGGGTCGGCGCCGCCCGGAGCCAATTGCTGCTGCACTGCCGCCCCATGTTGCGTTCCTGAGGACCATCTTACATGCAACAGCAACTCAATCGCAAGATATCCAATCAGGCGAGCCCCGGCGACGATCGGGGCGGTCAAAATTTCGCGGAGCCCGTCCTCTCCATCGCCGCCCAGTCCAGCTGGGAGCCCCACACGCTGTGGGGGATGAGATAGACCGCCAGGGTCACCACAGCAGCGGTCAGCACCGCCCCACGAGCCGTCCGTCCGCCCCGCAGGCGGAACACGGCCCATGCCCAGGCCAGGCCAGCCACCAGCGTCTTGTTGTCGGTGAGGTCCCAGCCGAAGGGAACCCCTGTCCACCAGGCGCCGAAGGCCGCCTGCTGCACCGCCGGCCCCAGGATGAACCCTCCCAGGAAGATGAGCGCCACCGCCCAGAGCACGTGGCGCCTCACCCCGGGGCCGCGGATGAGAGCCTCCAGTCCGGCGCGGTTGGAGTACACCATGCCAACGAACATGGCGAGCACGTGGGGGATCAGCAGCCAGGCGGGCACCGCGCCCTTGAAACGGGTGATGGCCGGGCGGGGGGGGAAGACCGCCTCGGCCTCCCCGCGCCGCAGGTGCACCTGGTACTCCAGCTTGCCCGCCGGCGGCTGGTGGGGCAGCTCGGCGTGGAGCCACTCCCCGGTGCGGCGCAGGGGCACCACCGTCCAGGCCTCGGC
>JABRVY010000228.1:0-9136 GCA_039961755.1 Acidobacteriota bacterium
GGAAGGGAGGGAGCCACGAGCTGGACGTGGGGTGTGACGACCGCCTCTCGCCGCCCGCGAGCCCACCCCGCCGCCAGTCGCCAGGCCGCCGGGATGTCCGGGGCGGCGTGCCAGCCCTCCAGGAATGTGGCGCGCCAGGCGGCCCAGGCGGTGCCGGGCAGGATCACCCTGGGGCCGGGAACCATGGCCAGATTGAGGTAGCCGGGATCTTCGAGGTGTAGCCCCAGCCACGGGTCGGCCAGCCCCTGCATCGCCGGCCGGTCATGGTTGGCGTCGACAGCGTCGACGAGCCACCAGCCGCTGCCGCTCACCCGTCCCCGCTGCACGAGCCGGGGCGCCACCGCCGCGGTATCAGGCACCTGCAGGAGGGCCAGCAGCTCCTCCAGCTCCTCGGGGTGGGGGGCGCCGGCGGGCCAGCGCACCACCACCGGAGCTGAAACCCGGGTCACCGCCGCCGCCACCGCCTCGGGCGCCGCCCCCCGAGCCAGGGGCAGGACCTCGCCGATACGACCGCCGGCAGCCACGCTCGCCGGCGGATCGGTCAGCAGGGCCACACGCAGGTCGCTCGGGGCGGCCCGCCGGACCGCGAAGAACGACGCCGGGGGAAGCAGCACCCGGGCGGTGACCTCGCCTTCCTGGCGCCACCCCTCGGCGTGCTGGCGCAGGGCGTCGAGGGCGTGGGTGTGGGCGGCGGGCTTGTCCGCCGCAGCGCGGGCCATGGAGCCTGGCACCACCCGCCAGTGGTAGAGCACCCCGCGCAGGTGGGAGAAGCGGCCGCCCGCCGCCAGCACCCGCAGCGCCAGGTCGTAGTCCTGGGCGCCGTCGAAGCCGCGGCGGTGCCCTCCCACTTTCTCCAGCATGTGCCGCCGCACCACCCGCAGGTGGGCGACGTAGTTGAACGTCAGCAGGAGATGTCTGGACCACCCCGGCTTGAGGCACGGCTCGCGGTGGCGGCCGCCCTCGTCCACCTTGTCCTCGTCGGTGAAGACCCAGTCGCTCTCCGGGTGGGCGCGCAGGTGGGCCGAGACCAGCTCCAGCGCCCGTGGGTGGAGGAGGTCGTCGTGGTCGAGGAACGCCACGTACTCTCCCCGGGCGCGGGCGAGGATCTCATCGGTGGCGCCGGCGATGCCGCGGTTGTCGGGCAGGTGCAGCACCCTGATCCGCTCATCCTGCCCCGCCGCCTCGGCCAAGATGCGGCGTACGTGGGGGTCGGGGGAGGCGTCGTCGGCGAGCCACAGCTCCCAGTGGGGGTGGCTCTGGCGGCGCACCGAGTCGATGGCCGCCCGCAGGTGCTCCTCGGCCACCCGCCACACCGGCGTGGCGACGGTGAAGAACGTTCGCCCCGGGGGCCCCACCTCGACGATGAGCTTGCCGCCCTGGAGCAGGGCGCGGCACGCCCTCTCCCGCCGCAGGCGCTTGAGTTTTCCCCATGCCTTGGCGGCGAACAGGCGGGGGTGGCGAAGGTAGTGGAGAAACCCGGCCAGGCGAGGGTAGGGGGTGACCAGGCGGAGAAACGCTTCGCCCAGGCGACTCACACTGGCTCCCGGCCGCGCCACCGGCGCCAGCGCCGCCAGGCCCGGTGCAGCCACCAGGTGGGGCCCAGCAGGCCGGCCTCGGCCAGCTCGCGAATGAAGCGGGTCTCCTCCCGCAGGCGGCCGTTGTCCGCCTCCAGCTCGGCCGCCCACCGCCGCACCTCCGCCGCCTGCCGGCGCAGCTCGCCGATGTCGCGCTCCAGCTGGTAGAGGCGACGCACCAGGGTGGCGGGGGTGAGTCGGGGCCAGTGCTTGGCGAACAGGCGCTCCATGACCTGCCAGCGCTCCGCCGCCATCGCTCCACCCACCGACGCCGGGCCAGCGCGGTACACCGAGGTCACCTGGTTCACGAAGACGAAGGCCCGGCGTTGCGCCAGGCGGATCCACAGGTCCCAGTCCTCCAGGAAAGGCAGGGTCTCGTCGAAGCCGCCGACCGCCAGGATAGCCTGACGGGACACCAGCGCCGCGCAGGTGGGGATGGTGTTGGCCAGTAGCAGCGCCTCGCGGTCGGCCGGGGTGGCCATCACCTCCTCGCCGTCCGGGCGCACCAGCCGGCAGGCGGCGTGGGCCAGCTCGGCTCCGCTGCCCGCCAGGGCGTCGGCCAAGGTCTGGAGGTGGGTGGGCAGGAAGAGATCGTCGTCGTCCAGGAGGGCAACCAACTCCCCCTGGGCCAGCCGGACGCCGGCGTTGGCGGCGGCCGCCCGCCCCAGCGCCTCCGGGTGAGTAACGTGCCGAATGGTCAAACGCTTGGCGAAGGAGGCGAGGATGTGCCCCACCGGTTCGCCGCCGTCGTTGACCACCACCACCTCCAGCGGGGCGCGCGTCTGGCGGGCCACGCTCTCCAGCGCCTCCGCCAGCAGGCGCGGGCGGTCCCGGGTGCGGATCAGCACCGACACATCGAGGGTGGGCGCGCTCGCCACGGGGGCATTCTACCCGGCCGGGGGAGCCTTTACGGGGGTGAGCGCGGTGCCGCTGCGGCGGGCGGTTGACCGGGGCGGCGGCTCCCCGTATGCTTGCCCGACGCCGGGCTTGCGCCGCACTTTCACAAGCTTTCGGCCCGGCGGCGAGGAGGAGACATGAACGGCGTCTTCCGCATCCCCCAGCCCGTCAACGAGCCGGTGCGTGCCTACGCTCCGGGTTCGCCGGAAAAGCGCAGCCTGAAGGCAGCCCTCAAGGAGATGCGCAGCCGCGAGATCGAGATTCCCCTTTTGATCGGCGGCAAGGAGGTGCGCACCGGCAAGCTGGGCACCTGTATCATGCCCCACAACCACGGCCACGTGCTGGCCCGCTACCACATGGCGGGGCCGGCGGAGGTGGAGATGGCCATTGCCGCGGCGCGGGAGGCCCACGCCGCCTGGGCCGACATGCCGTGGTACGACCGCGCGGCGATCATGCTCAAGGCCGCCGAGTTACTGGCCGGCCCCTGGCGGGACACCCTCAACGCCGCCACCATGCTCAACCAGTCCAAGACCGTCTACCAGGCGGAGATCGACTCGGCGTGCGAGATCATCGACTTCTGGCGCTTCAACCCCTACTTCGCCCAGCAGATCTACGAGGATCAGCCGATCTCCTCGGCAGGCGTGTGGAACCGGGTGGAGTATCGCGCCCTGGAGGGGTTCGTGTTTGCCGTCACCCCCTTCAACTTCACCTCCATCGGCGCCAACCTCCCCACCTCGGTGGCGCTGATGGGCAACACCGTGCTGTGGAAACCCGCCTCCACCGCCGTGCTGTCCGCCTACTACATCTACAAGCTGATGGAGGAGGCCGGCTTGCCACCGGGAGTGATCAACCTGGTGGTGGGTTCGGGCCGGCAGGTGGGGGACCCGGTGCTGGCCTCCGGGGAGCTGGCCGGCATCCACTTCACCGGCTCCACTGGCGTTTTCCACGGCATGTGGAAGACGGTGGGGGAGAACATCGCCCGCTACCGCTCTTACCCCCGCATCGTGGGGGAGACCGGGGGCAAGGACTTCGTCTTCCTGCACGCCTCCGCCGACCTCGACGCGGCGGTCACGGCGCTGGTGCGCGGCGCCTTCGAGTACCAGGGGCAGAAGTGCTCGGCGGCTTCCCGCGCCTTCATCCCGTCTTCGCTGTGGCCGGCGGTGAAGGAGCGCCTCATCGGCCAGCTCTCCGAGGTGAAGATGGGGGACGTGGAGGACTTTACCAACTTCATGGGCGCGGTGATCGACGCCGCCGCCTTCGAGTCCATCAAGGAGTACATCGATTACGCCAAGGCCTCCCCCGACGCCGAGATCGTCTTCGGTGGCGGTTGTGATGCCAGCCACGGCTATTTCATCGAGCCCACCGTGGTGCTGACCTCCGACCCGGGCTTCAAGCTCATGCGGGAGGAGATCTTCGGCCCGGTGCTGACGCTCTTCGTCTACCCCGACCAGGAGCTCGACCACGCCCTGGCGCTGTGCGACCAGGGATCCCCGTACGCCTTGACCGGCGCCGTCTTCGCCCAGGACCGGGCGGCGGTGGCCAGGATCATGCACCGCCTGCGGGACACCGCCGGCAACTTCTACATCAACGACAAGCCCACCGGGGCGGTGGTGGGGCAGCAGCCCTTCGGCGGTGCCCGGGCCTCCGGCACCAACGACAAGGCCGGCTCCAAGTGGAACCTCATCCGCTGGACCAGCCCCCGCGCCATCAAGGAGAACTTCGTGCCGCCCAGACACTTCGCCTACCCGTTCATGGGCGAGGCATAGTTAGCCGTCTGCTCGACTCCGGGTGCGCCGGGGCTTCCGGCGCACCCGGCCCTCTCCCTCCGCGGGGCGAGGAACCAGGAAGCATCGCTGCCACCGCGGGAATGCGGCGCCTCGATGGCAGAGTTGCTGTCCATCGGGGTATCCGAATGCTCACAACAAGGCCAGCTGTTCTGGCTACTGGTGTGGTCCTGATCATTTTCTCGGCGGTGGCTGTCCAGGCCTCGCAGGCCAACCTCCAGCGCTGGGTAAAGCAACTGTCCTCCAAGAAGGTGGCGGAACGGGTGGAGGCGGCGGAGCGCCTGGGGAGGGCCGACCCGGAGGACGCGGCGGCGCCGCTGGGGGCGGCGCTGTCCGACCCCGAGCGAGAGGTGCGGGCGGCGGCGGCCTCGGCCCTGTGGCGGCTGGGGGAGAAGGGCTCCCCGGCGACCGCGCAGTTGCAGTCGGCGCTGGAGGACAGCGACCTCGAAGTCGTGGTGTTGGCGGCGGGAGCGCTGGAATCCCAGGGCGTGGATGGGGGACGACTTGCCCCGGCGCGCCAGCGGGCGTTGCGCTCCTCCGACCTGCGCATCCGCTTCGAGGCGGCCAGGGGGCTCATCGGCCACGAGCCGGCGCCCGCGCTGGTGCCAGCGATTGTCGACTTCCTGGAGCGGGAGGCA
Organism: Acidobacteriota bacterium; assembly: GCA_039961755.1. Classification (GTDB taxonomy): domain Bacteria; phylum Acidobacteriota; class Thermoanaerobaculia; order Thermoanaerobaculales; family Thermoanaerobaculaceae; genus CALEVZ01. The sequence goes on from JABRVY010000228.1 coordinate 4,894, forward strand.
CAGCGCGGCGAGGACATGAGCGCCGACTTCGGCACCCGGGATGCCGCCCGGGCGAACGCCAGACGCGCCGAGCGGGCGCTGCAGCGCCTGGTGGCGACCCAGGAGGAGGGCCTGGGGCAGCCTCTGCTCGCGCGTCTGGGCAGGGACGGTGCCGCCCAGGCCGCCCTCCTGGAGGCTGCGGGTGGTCTGAAAGCTCTCCCGAGCGAATGGGATGCGGTGCTGGCCAGGGGGATGGCCTCGGCCAGCCCGCGAACTCGGGGGGCGGCGGCGGGATTGGCGGTCAGGCGCCTGGAGCCCGAGCAGGTGGCGGTGTGGCTGCCCGCCGCCACCAGGCTTTTGGGGGATGCCGACGAGAGCGTGCGCGGCAGCGTCCTGCTCGCCCTGCGGAGCGCCGGTGGTCTGGCCGCCAGTGCGACCCCGCAGCTGGCGGCGCGGCTGGCCGCCGAACCCGACCCGAATCTGCGGCAGCGGGTGGCGGAGGTGCTGGGAGCGGTGGGCGATCGCAACCAGCCGGTGGCGGCCAGCGTCAAGGCCGAGGTGGCGGCGACGGCCCGCCCGGCGCTGGAGCGGGCAGTGGCCCAGGACGGCGACAGCATGGTTCGCCGGGAAGCGGTGAAGAGTCTGGATCTGCTGGCCCTGCCCGCCGAAGAGGCGGTCACGCTGCTGGCAGGTATCGCCCAGCAGTCCCGCGACGACGAGGTGGTGTGGCAGGCGCTGCAGGCGCTGCGCAACCGCGGGCGCGAGGCGGCACCGGTGCTGGCGGCGATCAAGGAGCTGCGGGGCCATGGGAGCCCCCAGGTCGCCGAGTACGCCAGCACCGTTGCCCGGGAGCTGGAGAGCGACCTGGCCGGTCCTCCGGGGGTTGCCAGGCGCCCGGCGCAGCCGGCGGCCGAGGCGAGGCCCAAGGTCACCAGGGCCGATCCGGCGGCGGAGGCGCGCGGCCTGGCGGTGCTGCGGCAGCGCGGTGCCCAGCTCAACGAGAGTTCCTTCCAGCGGGCACTGATGGCGGTGGATGCGGAGCTGGTGAGTGCGTTACTGGACGCGGGAATGTCGCCCTTTCACTCGTTTGCCGAGGTCAATGCCCGGCAGCCGCTGCACCTGTTGTTCTTCTTCCCGGCCGCCTGCAGCAGCGCCGTCCGTCCCACCCCGGCGGCCACCCATGCGGTGCTCGACCTGCTGCTGGAGCGCGGCGCCGACCCCAATGGCCAGGACGAAACCGGCAACACCCCATTGATGTTTGCGGCGGACAAGTGCGACGCGGCGGTGATCGGGAAGCTACTCAAGGCCGGGGCGAAGTACGATGCCCGCAACGCCATGGGACTGGCAGCGCTGGAGATGGCCATCTGGTCCGGCAACGACGGGCTGCAGGCGCTCATCGATGCGGGGGCGCGGCTCAAGCCGGACACCGCGGCGGCCTATGCGGAGGCCTACAAGAACAACCCCCAGGCGCTGGAGCTGATCAGGAAGGCGACGGCGAAGAAGTAGTCCTGCTCGCGCACCCCTCGTCAGCGGCTGGCAGGGGGGAAGGAGGCAAAGGGCTTCACCTCGCCGGCGCCGGGGCTGGCCCCGGGATCCGGCAGCGTCTCCCGGGCTTGACCCAGGGGCCGTGGTCGGGAGCGGTGGCGTGGTAGACTTCGCCGCGGCGGGCGCCTGCCCGCATGTGCGAGGTGCCGGCGTGGATCTCCAAGACGTGATCCTGGCGCTCACCCGCTTCTGGGGTGAGCGCAATTGTGTGATCCAGCAACCCTACGATCTCGAGGTGGGGGCGGGAACCATGCACCCGGAGACGTTCCTCCGCGTCCTGGGACCCGAGCCCTACCGGGTGGCCTACGTGCAACCCTCCCGCCGCCCCGCCGACGCCCGCTTCGGCGAGAACCCCTTTCGCTTCGGCAAGCACCTGCAGCTGCAGGTGATCCTGAAGCCGTCTCCGGTGGACGTGCAGGACGTGTACCTGGACTCCCTGCGCGCCCTGGGGATCGACCCCGGCGAGCACGACGTGCGCTTCGAGGAGGACAACTGGGAGTCCCCCACCCTGGGCGCCTGGGGGGTGGGGTGGCAGGTGCTGCTGGACGGGATGGAGATCACCCAGTTCACCTATTTCCAGCAGGCCGGGGGGGTTGACCTCAGGCCCATCGCTGCCGAACTCACCTACGGCCTGGAGCGCATCGCCATGTTCCTGCAGCGCCAGCACGACGGCTTCGCCATGCGCTGGGGAGGAGGGTTGACCTACGGGCAGGTGCGCCACCGGGACGAGGTGGAGCTATCCCGCTACGCCTTCCAGGTGGCCGACGTGGAGGTGCTGCGGCGTCACTTCGAGGACTGGGAGGGGGAGGCCCGCCGCTGCCTGGAGCAGGAGGACCCTCTGGTCATCCCCGCCCTCGAAGCAGCCCTGAAGATGTCGCACCTCTTCAACCTGCTGGAGGCCCGCGGGGCGATCTCGGTGACCGAACGGGTGGGGCTGATTGCCCGGGTGCGCCGGCAGGCGGTGGGGTGCGCGCGGGCCTACCTGGCGCAGCGGGAGGCGCTGGGGTGGCCGCTGCTCGAGGGCGAGGTGCGGCCATGAGCGGGCAGAAGTTCCTGCTGGAACTGCTGTGCGAGGAGATCCCGGCCAACGCGTTGGCGCCGGCGGCCCAGGAGCTGGCCACGGGCCTCACGGAACGCCTGCACCAGGAAGGGTTCAGCGAGGCTCGCTGCGAGTTTTTCGGCTACACCTCGCGGCGCCTGGCGGTGGCGCTGGTGGGTCTGCCGGCGCGGCAGCCGGACCGCAGCGAAGAGGTCCTGGGACCGCCGGTGCGGGCGGCGTTTGCCGCCGACGGGTCGCCCACCGCGGCGGCGCTGGGTTTCGCCCGCGGCCAGGGGGTGGAGGTGGAGGCGCTGCGGGTGGTGGAGGGTCCCCGGGGCGAGGTGGTGGCGGTCACCCGCCTGATCCGCGGAGAGCCCACCCCGGCGGTGCTGGCCCGCGCGGTGGAAGCGGTGGTGCCGTCGCTGCACTTTCCCAAGGCCATGCGCTGGGGGGCGGGGGAGCATACCTTCGTGCGCCCCCTCCACCGGGTGGTGGCGCTCTGCGGCGCCGAAGCCCTCACCGAGGTCGTGCCGCTGACCCTGTTCGGGGTGCGGGCGGGGAGCGTCACCCTGGGCCACCGGGTGGCCCACCCGGGGCCGGTGGAGCTGCGGGGTATTGCCGGAGTTGGCGACTACCTGCAACGGCTGCGGGAGGCCGGGGTGGTGGTGGATCCCGGAGAACGCCACCAGGCCCTGGGGGCCACGGCTGCCAGCCTGGCCGCCCAGGTGGGGTGCACGGTGCGGCGGGATGAGGCCCTGATGGCCGAACACGTGGACCTGCTGGAGTTCCCCGGCCTGGTGCGGGGGGCGATCCCCGTCTCCGCCCTGGTGCTGCCCGAGGAGGTGCTGGTCACCACCCTGCGCCACCACCAGAAGTGTCTGGTGCTGGAGAGCGAGGGGCACGTGGCCCCGCACTTCTTGGCGGTCATGGACAGGCCCGACGATCCCAGGGGGCTGGTGCGGGAGGGCAACGAGTGGGTAGTGGGGGCCCGGTTGGCGGACGCGGCCTTCTTCTTCGCTCAGGACCGGCGCAGGTCGCTGGCCGACCACGCCCAGGGACTCGCCCGCGTGCAGTTCCACCAGAAGCTGGGGTCCTACGCCGAGAAGGCTGGCGCGGTGGTGGCACTGGCCCGGTGGCTGGCGGCAGCCAGCGGGGCTGGAGTGAGGCCGGAGGAGGTGGAAGCGGCGGCCAGCCTGGCGCGCGCCGACCTGGTGACCGGCACCGTGGGGGAGTTTCCGGAGCTGCAGGGGGTGATGGGCGGCATTTACGCCCGCCTGGACGGCCACCCCGAGGCGGTGTGGCGGGCCATCTACGATCACTACCGGCCCGCCGGCCTGGAGGGGGAGCTCCCGGCGGGGATGCTGGGGGCGTTGGTGGGAGTGGCGGATCGCCTCGATACCCTGGCCGGAATGTTTGCGGTGGGCGAGATCCCGAGCGGCTCGAAGGACCCCTTTGCCCTGCGGCGGGCGGCGCTGGCGGTGATTCGCCTGGGCGCCGAGGTACCCCTGGCGGTGGACCTGCGCGCCGCCCTCGCACGGGCGGTGGCGGGCCGGGCCAGCCACGCGGCGGGGCGGGAGGCGGAGGTCATTCGCCAGCTGGCCGACTTCCTGCGGGAGCGGGAGCGCTTCTATCTTACCTCCAGGGTGGGAGTTACGGGGGAGGTGGCGGACGGGGTGCTGG
>JABRVY010000229.1:0-7021 GCA_039961755.1 Acidobacteriota bacterium
GTTCTGCTCCGCCACGCACACCGCCTCGGCCAGGGCCACGAAGGGGGCGGCGCGGCGCCACTTCCAGCGGGCGGTGGAGCTCTCCCGCGGGCACCGCGCCGCCCCCTTCGTGGCCCTGGCCGAGGCGGTGTGCGTGGCGGAGCAGAACCGCGCCGAGTTCGAGGCGCTCCTGCACCGGGCCCTGGCCGTGGACCTCGAAGCCGCGCCAGACCAGCGCCTGGCCAACCAGGTGGCCCAGCGGCGGGCGCGCTGGCTGCTGGCCCGCGCCGACGATCTGTTCCTCGACTAGAGGGAACGAAAAGCGCTGCCGCCACGTAGAAGGGAAGGATGAAACGAATGCCCGTGAAGACCGCTAACTCCCGAAGCCGCCTGCGCACCGCCGTCTTGGCGGCGGCGCTGCTCACCGCCGTCGCCCCGGCGCACGCCCAGAAGGTCACCCTCAAGATGGCCACCCTGGTACCCCAGGGTTCGGCGTGGCACACCTCCCTGCAGGAGCTCGGCCAGAACTGGCAGAAGCTCTCCGGCGGAGCGGTCACCCTGCGCCTGTACCCGGGCGGGGTAGCCGGGGACGATGGCGACGTGGTGCGCAAGATGCGCCTGGGCACCCTGGACGCCGGCCTGCTGGCTGCCGCCGGCATGGTGGACATCGATCGCTCCGTCCTGGCGCTGGCCATCCCCATGGCCTACCGGGACTACGACGAGCTGGACGCGGTGGCGGAAAGGCTCTCGCCGGAGCTGGAGCGGATCTTCCTCGAGCGGGGGTTCGTGGTCCTGGCCTGGGCCGACGGCGGCTGGGTGCACTTCTTCGCCAAATCACCGGTGCGCACCCCCGACGACCTCAAGGGGATGAAGCTGTTCACCTGGGGGGGCGACACGCCGGCGGTGGAGATGTGGAAGGCCGCCGGCTTCAACCCCGTGCCGCTGCCGGCCACGGAGATTTCCACGGCCCTGCAAACCGGGCTGGTCAACGCCCTCCCCACCACCCCCCAGGCGGCGGTGCTGCTGCAGTGGTTCACCCATGCCCCCTACATGACCGACGTGAAGTGGGCCGTGCTGCTGGGCGGCATCGTGGTGACCAGGAAGGCCTGGGAGCGGGTGCCCCCCGAGCACCGCCCCGCCCTCATCGCTGCCGCCCGAGCGACGGCCCGGGCGCTGCGCGACTCCACCCGCCGCGCCGCCGCCGCCGACATCGAGGCGATGCGCAAGCGCGGCCTCACGGTGGTACACCTGGACGCCGCCGCCGAGGCGGCCTGGCGGGCCGCCGCGGAGGCCGCCTACCCCCGGGTGCGAGAGGTGTTCGTGCCGGCCGCCGCCTTTGACCTGGCCATGCGCCACCGCGAGGAGGTGCGCCGCACCGCCGCCGGAGGCGCCGGCAGGTGAAGCGGCGGGCCGGCCACAAGCTGGAGGAGGGGCTGCTGGTCGGGGCCTTCCTGGCCAGCATCGTGCTGCCCTTGATCGACTTCGTCGGGCGACCGCTGGGCGGCTTTCACGTCCCCGGAGCGGCGGTGTACCTGCAGCAGCTCACCCTGTGGCTGGCCTTCGTGGGGGGACTGTACGCGGTCCGCCAGCGCGCCCACCTCACCCTCTCAACCGCCGAGTTGCTGGGAGCCCACGGGCGCGGGTGGGCGGTGGCGCGGGGGGCGGCCCAGGCGGTGGCGGCGGTGGCCTGTGCAGCGCTGGCTTACGGTGCCGCGGGCCTGGTGGTGGCCAGCCGGGACCAGGGTGGGACCTTCACCTTCGGGGCGCCGGTGTGGGTCAGTGAGCTGGTGATGCCGGTGGCCCTGGGGTTGATGGCGGCGCGCTTCGCCCTCGCCGCCTCGCCCCGCTGGCGCGGCCGGGCGGCGGCCTTCGCCCTGGTGGGCGCCGCCTTCGCCCTCGCCCTGCTGCCCCGGCCCACGACTGGAATCACCTGGCTCCTGGTGGGCGTCGTGCTGGTGGCCGTGCTGGTGGGTGCGCCGGTGTTCGTGGCCATGGCGGGGGTGGCGTTGCTCTTCTTCTTCCGCGACGGCACCCCGGTGGCGGCGGTGACGGTGGAGATTTACCGCCTGGTGGCCTCCCCCACCCTGCCGGCCATCCCCCTGCTCACCGCCTGCGGCTACGTGCTCGCCGAGTCCCAGGCGGCCCACCGCCTGGTGCGCTTCTTCCGTGCCGTGTTCGGCTGGATGCCCGGCGGCATCGCCGTTCTGGTGGCCGGGGTGTGCGCCCTCTTCACCACCTTTACCGGCGGTTCCGGCATCACCATCATTGCCCTGGGGGGCCTGGTCTACCCCATCCTGCGGGAGGAGGGGTACAGCGAAGGGTTCTCCCTCGGGCTCGTGACCGCCTCGGGCAGCCTGGGGTTGCTCTTTCCCCCCTCCCTGCCGGTGATCCTCTACTCCGTGGTGGCCGAGGTCCCCGCCGACCGGCTGTTCCTCGCCGGGCTGGTGCCGGGGGCGCTGCTGGTGGTGCTGGCCGGGGGGTACGGGATGCTCATCGGCCGGCGGGTGCAAAGCGTGCGCCGCAGCTTCTCCTGGCGAGAGCTGGCCGGCGCCACCTGGGAGGCCAAGTGGGAGATGTCGGTCCCCGTCCTGGTAATCGGCCTGTTCGTCTCCGGGCTCGCCTCCCTGGTGGAGGTCTCCGCCATTGCCGCGGCCTACGCCATCCTGGTGCAATGCTTCATCACTCGCGACCTGCACCCGGTGCGGGAACTGCCGCGGGTGCTCCTCAAAGGGGCGGCGCTGGTCGGCGGTGTCCTGATCCTCCTCTCCAGCGCCATGGGCCTCACCGCCTACCTCGTGGACCAGCAAATCCCCGACGCCATCCTCGCCTGGGTGCAGCAGCACGTCCACTCGCCCATCGTCTTCCTGCTGGTACTCAATCTGCTGCTGCTGGTGCTGGGCAGCGTGCTCGAGGTCTACTCCGCCATTGTCATCCTCACCCCCCTGGTCGTGCCGCTGGGGGTTGCCTTCGGCATTGACCCGGTGCATCTGGGGGTGGTATTCCTGGCCAACCTGGAGCTGGGGTTCCTGTTTCCCCCGGTGGGGTTGAACCTCTTCCTGTCCTCGTCCCGCTTCGGCGTGCCCATGGTAAAGCTGTACCGGCACGTGGTGCCCTTCCTGCTCATCCTCGGCGCCGGCGTCCTGCTGATCACCTACGTGCCGGCGATGTCGTTGGGGGTATTGAAGTTGCTTGGGCGATAGCCGAGCGACTCGCCCGTTCCCTCGGCGGCACCCACCCTGACACTGACACCGACAATGACACCGACACCGTCACTGGCGCGGCCACCGACACGGACACGGACACCGGGCCGGCCGAGGCAAATCGCACCGGCCGTGAGAGCGGGCCGGAGGCCCGCGCACCCAGGGGCACGGACACCGCCACGGGCACGGGCACCGGGCCTGGGCGCCGGCGATGCCGCCGGAGACCCCCCCCGCCGCGTCTAGTTCTGCACGGCGACGTTGACCTGGGTGCGGCCCTCGTGCGGCGCCACCGTCACCATGACGTTGCGCTTGCCGTCCTCGGCCATCACCATCCCAGCATTCCCGTCATCCGCTTGCCAGGAGGTGGTGGAGGTGATCTTGAAGCCACGCTCCTTGAGCTCGCGCTGGAAGAAGCTGACCACCTTGGCGGTATCGTCGCCGGTGGAGAACTGCCAGGTCCCCATGGATTCGTTTTCGGTGCGGCTGGCGAACAGCGCCACCGGGCTGGCGCCGGGATACAAGGGCAGCCAGCCGGGGTAGTCATCCCCGGTCCCGAAGGTGGCACTGCCCTCCTCGGTGCGGATGGTGACGCCACCACCGCGATCCCCACTGATCTCGGCCTCGCCCTTGTCGGTCTTGAACTTGATGCGACCTTCCTTGACGTCGTTGACGTCCATGGTCACCACTTCGCCAGTCTTGGTGTTGCGCAGGGTGATGGTGTTGCGCTTGTCGTCGGCCTCGACCACCTCGATATCGGGAGTCACCGCGGCAATCATCTTGGCCGCCGCCATGGCCGGGTTCTTCTCCGCCTCCTTGGCGAAGTTGCCCACCTTCTTGGCCACGAAGTAGCCGCCGATCAAGAAAATGAGCAGGACGAGCAGGAGCACGCCGCCGCAGCCCACCGCAACCCAGACCCACGGGCTGGTCTTTTTCGCCGGCGGGGGCGCCGGAGCGGGCATGGCAACGGGTGGTGGGGGTGGTTGGGTGGCCATACGACCTCCTTCAGTGGTTTCTCGAACCGAGACTATACCTCAGCTCGGCCTCCCGAAGAAGCCCGCCTTCGCATGCTAGGATGCGCCTTCGACGTGAGTGGAGGACAGTCATGAAGGAGAAGGTGTACAAGCGGATTCAGCTGGTCGGCTGCTCGGCGGAGAGCATCGAGCGGGCGGTGGCCCTGGCTCTGGCCAAGGCCTCCGAGACGGTGCACGGCATGTCCTGGTTCGAGGTGAAGGAGATCCGCGGGGCGATCGCTGACGGGGCGCCGGCGGAGTGGCAGGTGACGGTGGAGGTTGGTTTCAAGGTGGACTGACCAGCGAGCTGTGAGGAAGATCACACCTCGGCGCGACGCCCCCGCCGGGCGATGGTCAGTGGCGAATTCTCGCTCCCCAGTACTGCTAGTATGAGTGAGGGCCATGGGGCAGATCGACCGCACCAAGCGCCGCATCCTGCGCCAGGCGGTGCAGGAGAACCTGATGACGCTGCGGGGCCTCCCCCCGCCGGGTCTGGTGCGGACGCGCCCCCGCTGGCGGCGGTGGGCGCTGGCCGCCTCCCCCTTGCTGGTTCCTGCGGCCCTGCTGGCTCTGGCGCTGATGTGGGCCAGCACGGGGGGTGATTCGGCGGCGCCACCGCAGGGGGACGCGCCGGCGCTGGCGGCCAAGGCGCGGATCGTGGGCCCGCTTCCCACCGAGGAGGTCGCCACCGAGGCGCCGCAGTCCCCCCTGGCCTCGCTGGCTTCGTCTGACCCCGACCTTCGCCTGCCACACCCGCCGCCGGTGGACCCCTCGATCCTGGCGTTGGGCGTGCGCCGCATCGTCCTCGACCCGGGGCACGGGGGGGAGGACCACGGCACCACCGGGCCTCTGGGTCTGGTGGAAAAGGAGCTGACCCTCGATGTGGCGCTGCGCGCCGCCGAGTTCCTCGCCGCGGAGGGATTCGAGGTGCTGCTGACCCGCGACAGCGACACCTCGCTGCCCCTCGACCGGCGCGCCGGCCTCGCCAACAGCATGCGTGGGGATGTGCTGGTGTCCATCCACGTCAACTGGATCCCCAACCGCCGCGCCCGCGGTGTCGAAACCTACTGGCTCGGCCCCACCGACGACCCCTTCATCAAGGAGCTGGCGGCCGCGGAGAATCGCTCCTCCGGCTACTCCCTGGCCGACTTCCGCCGCCTGCTGGAGGGGATCTATGCCGACGTGCGCAAGGACGAGTCGCGGCGGCTGGCCGAGGCGGTGCAGAAGGAGCTGTACCGCTCCCTGGCCCGCCTCAACCCGTCCCTGCACGACCGCGGGGTCAAGACGGCGCCGTTCCTCGTCCTGGTCTCGACGGAGATGCCAGCCATCCTGGCCGAGGTGGGGTGCCTGTCCAACGAAGACGAGGCCCGTCTGCTGGCCACCCCCAAGTATCGCCGACGCATCGCCGAGGCGCTCACCGCCGGCATCGTTTCCTACGCCCAACAGCGTGCCACCACGGCGCGCTCCGAAGGGAGTTCTTGAAACCCCATGAACGAGAAGAAGAACGTGGTCTACGTGGGCATTGACCTGGGTACCTCCCGATCGGCGGTGTCCGCCTCCAACGGCCAGCGGCACATCGTCGACTCCTACGTGGGGTGGCCGGTGGACATGGTGGCACGCAAGATTCTGAAAAAAAACGTGCTGATCGGCCGCGAAGCGCTGGATAGCCGCCCCATGCTGGACCTCCACCGTCCCCTGGAGCGGGGCCTGCTCAAGGAGGGCTCGGAGAAGGACCAGGAGGCGGTGCGCCAGCTCCTTATTCATCTGCTGGAGCTCGCTGGTCTGGGCGAGAAGGAGCGGGGGACCACGCAGGTGCGCGCCGTGGTCGGGGTACCGGCGGAGGCGATGCGCGTCAACAAGCAGCAGCTTCGCACCGCCTTCTCCGGGCTCGTGGACGCCCTGCTCATCGTCAGCGAGCCGTTCGCCGTCGCCTATGGCATCGAGGCGCTGCTGCACGCCATGGTCATCGACATTGGCGCCGGCACCACCGACCTGTGCGTGATGAGCGGGCGGTACCCCACCGAGGACGACCAGCGCACCCTGCTCAACGCCGGTGACTGGGTGGACGAACAGCTGGCGCGGTTGATCGCCGCGCGCTACCCGGAGGCCTCGATCTCGCCGTACATGGTGCGGGAGTGGAAGGAGCGCTATTCGTTCGTGGGCGAACCTCACGGCAACGTGCTGGTCACCGCCCCGGTCAACGGCAAGCCCACCCAGCTGGATATCACCGAGCCCGTGAGAATCGCCTGCGAGGGGCTGGTGCCGCCCATCGCCGAGACCATGCTGGATTTGATTGCCCGCGTCGAGCCCGAGTTCCAGGAAAAGGTGCGCCACAGCATCGTACTGGCCGGGGGCAGCTCGGCCATTCGCGGCCTGGACGTGGCCCTCGCCGCCGCGCTGCAGGAGGTCGGCGGAGGCGTGGTGCGCAGCGTGGAGGACCCCATGTTTGCGGGGTCCGACGGCGGGCTCGCCATCGCCACCGATGCCCCCGACGGCGACTGGGAAAAGCTCGTGGGGTGAGCAACCCTGCGCGTCACCGACAGGGGTGCCAGGCCCCAGCCGGCAGTGCTAGCATTCCTCGATGAGTCGGGAGCGCGACAAGCGGCGGGGTGAACCACCTCCTCCCCTGGAAGAGGAGAAGCTCGCCCCGGGTCCATTCGAGGAGCTCTTCTTGAAGCCCGCGCGACCTCTCGATCTCGACGATACCAGCCCCGGCACCCGCGACGTGTTCCCCCGCGAGGCGCGACCCGAGGTGGCCGTCCCTCGCCAGGATCGGGAGTCGGTCATCTTTTCTCCTTTCACCCCCACCTCGCCAACGCCACCCCCCTTCAC